>NZ_JACLIC010000024.1:0-249542 GCF_019748695.1 Paenibacillus cucumis (ex Kampfer et al. 2016)
TTATCGGTACGAATCACGAGCTTTGGCTCGGTCTTAGGGATACGTCGCGTTACCATAGCCTGCCGGAGCGTATGCAGGATGCTCTGCGTGTCGCAGGCTTTACCGCGATGGTGAGCGACGATTCGACGATCAAAAACATCAATAATACTTGCGAGGAAAAAGTGCCGGCGTTTCCCCGCAACATAACCGTACTTGATATCCATCTGCCACAATTGGTTAGGCCCATCTACCGTTCGGTTATTAGCTACTTTTCTCGGTACGGTATGGATTTGTTCGCGCTGAGGGAGAAGGATACTGAGAGACTTACAGAGCCGATATACTTTCTTTTTGTTAATTACCAGATTGTACTTTCGGCGTAACAACACGGTTAGTTTTCGGTAGCCAAACGCTGCATTTGGCCCTTGAATCAAACGACGAAGAAACCCGACAATCCGAGTGTCCGAAATACGATTCCCTTGCTGGTTGTAAGAGTATCCAGGGATTTTTCGTCCGCTACTTATGGGTTGCTGGCGTTCAGGGTGTTTCAAGTGATAATAATATGTTGAGCGAGGAACATCGCAGATCCGGAGCACCGTACGGACAGGATATCCTCGCTCAATCCAACCTATCGCGGTTTGTAGTCGGGATACTTTTTTTTAACGAGATCCTTAAGAATCTGGTTTTCTAATTCTTTTGCGCCAAGAAGTTTCAAAGCTTCATTGTATTTCTCCTGTAATTCTTGATAGTTGGCTGCATCTTGCTGTATTTGTTGTGTTTCTTTTTGTTTTTTAGCCACCAGTTCCCCCACCTCATCTTCGTATTGACGAACCCAAGTCGTCAGCGTTTTAGGAGACATGCCGTACTTTCGTGCCACGACCTCTGTCCGGAGGCCAGAAAGCACCTCTACGACATACTCCTTTTTCGCCTCAACTGGGCATCTAAATCGTCTTTTCATGAACACTCTCCTCATTTCATTTAGTGTATCTGAGGTAGCTTTGAGTGTCCAATTGGATTAGGGGGCTTTAAAGGTGGTGATCGTTAAAATTGGAAAAGGTCATAAACTGACCAAATAAGCTCTCCTATGATCGTTAGCACTCGTCCGAGACTAATTCACCGCATCAGCTATGCGGCTCAGGCCGGCCCTAACTTCGTCCACGCTTCGGTAAGCTCCCGCAATTTTAACCAGCTTCCATCTATTTTGCTGCTTCAAATAGTGTAACGTCACCGCGCTGGGCATCAGGCATACTCGCTCATCACCCATTTCGAACCATTCCAGCTGCATTCCCAAATTTGCCGAAAATTGTTGAATACGTTCTACTGTCTCCATTGCAGCTAATTTAGAAGTAACTAAAGTAGACTCTACTGAACCTGAATCTGACTCTACATCTATTTCTGTCGCTACTCCTACGCTGTTACCTACTTCGGCCCAAACATCCACACTATCAAACAAGTACGTCCCGTCCATCTGGAATGTCATATTCACCGTGTATCCTTCGTAATCCAAGCTGATTACTTCCAGTTTCTCCTTTTCCACACTCCATACTTCATCCGCCTGTGCTCTAACCTTCTCCAGTGTGATCTGAACATCTGCTGGTAAACACTGCGGCAACTTCCCCTTTTGCACATACTCTTCCAAAGAGGTCGCGCCGATAAGTGACTTGGTTTGCTCGTTATTCATCGTTATTGCAGCACCTTTCCGAGTCTCTATCAATATTTTACTATTGCGCTTCGTTGTTAAAGTTAAAGAATAAAAATATGTATACATCGGTTGTATGTCGCATGAATGTTTAATAAAATGAAAGTAAGGAAAAATGAGAGTAGCCAGGCCAATGGCTACTCCTGTACAGCATTTGCGATGGATAATCCTCCACACAGTGTGTTTCGTAAGGTGAAGAAATAACCCGCTAGGCCTCCAACCTATGGCGGGTTATTTCTTTTTTAGATCAATGTATGTCAGGAGCGCAATAATTAACGTTGCGAACATGATTACATCTGAAAAAGAGAAATTCATAGACACCACAAATTGGCTGTACATTTTAAATTATCCCAGTGTGTAGGTGCTCAGACGAGCATCTTTTTTTATTTTTTAACAACTTACTTAAGTTCACATATTTCAATCGACGAACTCCAAACAGAGACGCTCGGTCAGGTGCAATATCCTGTCTAGGCGCCTTGTTTTATGGTGTAGCTCTTTTATTTCAGGTATCCTTTGGATTTCCAATATCGCTTCGCAAAGGGTTCAGCAGCATAGGGCAGTTCCCCATCCAGCAAATCCTGATTCGCTTGCCTCAGCTCTTTGCGTCCACGTTCCAGCAATTGAACGGCATGTAGTAATTGAGGACCACCTACATAATGAAGTTCAAGCAACAACGGCTCTTCCTCATCCTCTTCCTCCTGAGCCGAGTATTCAATTAACACAATTTCCGTGCCGTCCGCATGCTGGTGTAGCGTATAGAAGTATTTCTCGACCTTCGTCTCCCCTTGTGTATCCGTATACTCTCTACCAATACGCAGCATAGCTGGCTGGGGAACATCATTATACATTTGACCTGCTTGTCGAAATGCAAAGTAGAAGTCTTCAATCCACAACCCATGCCGGTCATCATCATAATAATCGTCATACGGCTCCGCAATAGGCAACGCTAATAAATCACGAATATGTTGCGGCGAAATCAAGGTGCGGACATACTGGTAGTTCGATACGGACTGCAGCAAAGTATCCCATCCACGGTTGCTTAACTGCTGAATATCCGAAGGTGAGTCTTCCGTAAATACGCTCCATTCGGAGTTCTCACTGTTCACATAACGATATGCACCTGAGATCATCCAGACAGGAGTGCCCGCTTGCTCGGCAAGTTCATTAGGAGAGCCTGAAGCTTGGTCTGCTGGCTCTATTTTGAGCAACAATGCACAGCCGTGATCGTCTTGAAAATACAGACTCCGGAAATAGCCTTCCGTATACTCATCCCCGTAGACAGAACCTCGGCAAAACTGTCCATCCACCCAAAACTCATAGCTGTTCAGCAACTCTCCCTGCTCTCTTACAGGTAATAATGAAGGGTGAGTAAGACGCTCAATGTTCTCAGCGGTGAACTGATGATCTTCGAACCAATCAGGTACATCTGGCGCTAGTTCTGCGGCATAAATATACTCTCGTTTAATGATAGGCTGTCCCTGCTGAAGCCTCTTTATCATCTCTTCTCGCCATGGAAACGGCTCTTCTGTATCTTCGTCAATTACACACTCAGGAACAAATAACTCCAGCATGTCAAAGCCTTGCCATGGTCCGAGATCCTCCCACTCTTCAAGCTGACGCTTCACTTTCCGCTGTCCTTGGATCTGAATTCCATATTGCTCTGTACTTACTAGCAGCCCACCTTCTACGTTCCCTCTCACCGTCAATTCTCCATGGTTGTAATCTCCCCAGAACATATCCTCCACATAAAGATTACCTGTAATATATATTTCCTGCCCTCCCACGAGCATATAAGGCGTTGTAAGATCACCAAGCACAAACAGATTAGAAGCAGCCGCGTCCGATCCTGTGTTTCCAATATAACGATCAACGATCAGATTTCCCTCCACCATAATTAAAAAAGGCCCCTCATCCAGCAACAGCTCATTGATATGAAGATCACCTGAATGCAACCATACTTCCTCGGCATCAAATTCACCATCATGTGCTTCATTCTGTGTATACATCCAGCTCTCGTGAGGCAACCTCGTTTTGATATCGGCAAAAGTAACCTTTTGACCTATGTGATGTATGGACATGTCCTGACACTCCTCATCGGTTGATATATGGATAACATCTTCAAAACTTCTAATCTCGAGTGAGTAAGCCGATTGCTCATTTTGATACCGACTCCCCCCCTATGATTTCAATCCACACACTCCATACGGAGTGAGACAGCGAAAAACACATATAGTACGTTCGTACACATCACAAAACTACGTTTTTTCACTACTATTCTATGTGTTACCGCCAATGAATTCAATCTTTTTCCAGCGTATTGTTGCCAAAAGGCATCAAAATGTCCTATTTTCACTACTTTCAAGGTGCGAATCCCCCGGGTTTTCATGTGAGCTTCACATTCTCACCTTACTCTACTCTCCCAACTTCTCCCCACCCATCATCACAATGTCCACTTTCCAAACTATGACATAGATCACATCCAACTCCATACACAAGTGCTACATTAAATAACGACCAACTGACCAAAACAGTAAACTGGTCAATTACAATTTGTGTTTTACCCTCTTCACCCATTACACACGTCAGACCCCAAGGAGGTGTATAGCCGTGAAAACGATAGATCGAAGGCAACAGGTGATGGACTCTGCCGAGAAATCCTTTGCCCTGTTTGGCTACAAAGCCACAACGATGGAGCAAGTGGCGAGACTGGCCAATGTGGGCAAAGGAACGATCTATACCTTTTTCGAGAACAAAGAAGAATTGTTTGATGAGATCCTGCGCTCGATTATTGCAGACATGAAACGGATTACGGAGCAGACGGTGAAGGAAGAAAACTCTTTTCTGGATAACGTGCATCAGAGTATGGACTCGTTGCTGGAATATCGGGAGGAGCACGAGCTGCTGATCAAGCTTTTCCAAGAGGTCAACGATTTTGGAACACCCCAAGCGAGAGAGGGTCTGCAAAAAGTAGAGAAGGCCATTCTCGAATATCTCGAGCGTCAGGTTAGTCGGGCCATGGAGTTACAGCAGATTCGGAGCGACGATCCCAAGCTGGTCTCGTTTGTGCTACTGAAGTTATACGTCAGCCTAACATCCGATTGGAATAAAGCGCATCCTACCTTGCACAAGGATCAGATCAAAGCGTTTGTAGGTCTTTTTCTCAAAAATGGATTATCCCCCAACTAGAAAAACGCCCGCAGACGCACACATACCATACTAAATAGAGAAACAAGGGATAAGCGTAAGATAGGGAGAGAACATCATGAAATCATTTCGTGTATTTGGGCAGGATCTAAAATCCGCCTTTAAGAAACCAAAAGTATTTATTCCAATTCTCGTGGTGCTGTTCATTCCCGTGTTATATAGCGGACTGTTCCTGAACGCCTTCTGGGACCCATATGGCAAAATGAATGAATTACCTGTCGCCGTGGTCAACACGGATCGGGGTGCAGTTTACAATGACAAATCGCTTGAAGTCGGTCAGAATCTGGTCGATGAGCTGAAAAAAAGCGATGATTTCAACTGGCAGTTCGTCACCCGCGACCAGGCAGAACAAGGCATGAAGGACAACAAATTTTACATGACCATTGTCATTCCGGAGGACTTTTCCTCCAAAGCAACCACCCTGATGAATGAGCATCCGGCTCCGGCAGAGCTGATCTACGAGCCCAACGAAGGGTACAACTTCCTTGCGGGTCAGATCGGTGGTACGGCGGTGAAACAGATTCGCTCCAAAGTCTCTGCCAAAGTCACAGAATCATATACCGAAACCCTGCTGGATAAGGTCGAGAAAATCTCGGACGGTTTGGCGGATGCCGGAGATGGCGCAGGTAAAATCCATGATGGAGCAAGCAAACTGGACGAAGGGGCGGCTACGTTAAAAGAAAACCTGGCGAAACTGGCTGACGGGGCAGGCAAGCTGCAAACCGGCGCCGTTTCGTTAAAAGAAGGCACAGCCACCCTCGCCAAAGGCACAGGTGATCTTCACACAGGCGCGAGCACATTATCCAGTGGTCTCGCACAATTAGCTGCCGCCGGCACCAAGCTGGGTGACGGCGCAACGCAGGCTGCAGCTGGCAGTAAACAGCTGCATGCCGGTATCCAAGCTGCGCAAGAAGGCGCGTCCAAACTGGACGCCGGACTCGCAGCTACCGAACAAGGCAGTGCCAAGCTGACCGCCGGACTGCAAACTTCCGTGGAAGGTAGCGGCAAAGTCAGCGAAGGCGCAAAAGCGGTCGCCCAAGGTCTGGCTCAATTAGCAAAGTCCAGTCCCGAACTGGCAGCCAGCCCCGCTGTTCAACAGTTACTCGCGGCTAGTCAGGCCGTTGCCGCTGGCAGTGAGCAGGTATATCAAGGCGGACAGCAACTCGTTGCCGGAAGTAAGCAACTGCAAGCTGCACAGCAACAATTGCATCAAGGCAGTAGCCAGTTGGTTCAAGGTGAAGAACAGCTGGTACAAGGCGCTGCACAGTTATCTGGCGGACAAGAAAAGCTCAGTGCAGGACTCAACCAATTCAATGCCAAATTAAACGAAGCCGCCGCTGGCGGTGCCAAACTGGCAACAGGATCAGAGCAACTGAATACTGGCGCAAGTAAGCTGTTGTCTGGAGTAAGCCAGCTGGAGGGCGGAGTTTCCACCCTTACGGACGGTTCTCATAAACTGGCTGATGGTGCAGGTAAGCTACAAGAAGGCACGATCAAGTTAACGGACGGTTCCGGTGAACTCGCCACCAAATTAAACGACGCTGCGCAACAAACGAGCAGTGTCAAAAAGACCGATGAACTGGTTACGATGTATGCCGAACCTGTTCATGTCGATGAACACAAATTAAACGAAGTGCCCAACTACGGCACAGGTTTTTCGCCCTATTTTCTATCACTCGGATTATTTGTCGGTGCGTTGATTGCAACGCTGGTTGTGCCAACACGTGGCAGCAGTGTAAGTGACGCAAGTGGCTGGAATCGATTTGTCAGCAAAACCCTTGCCTTCACCATTATGAGTGGCGTTCAATCTTTGCTCGCTTCCGGGCTGGTGTTATACGGACTTGGCCTGAAGGTACAGAGTGTGCCGTTATTCCTTTTGTTCAGCTTTGTGACGAGTCTGAGCTTCATGTACATCATTCAGGCATTGGTCACTTGGCTGGAAAATCCGGGACGATTCATTGCCATCCTGCTGCTCATCTTCCAACTCACCACCAGCGCGGGAACGTTCCCACTGGAACTCATTCCAAACTGGCTGAAAGTGTTCAACCCGTGGCTACCAATGACGTACTCCGTAACGGGATACAAAGCGGTCATCTCCAGCGGACAATTCGGCGTTGCCTGGGATCAGATCGGCATTCTGTGCATCTTCGCTGTTCTCGGTCTGGTCGGTACATTGACGTATTTCCTGAAACATCGCACGGTAGAAAACGAAAGTCTTGGTAGTGAAGCTGTGCTTCAAGCTTAGATAAGATATTCAGCTTTGGTATAAAACTTAGCTATCATGTTGGATTTAATATAAATATCAACACAAACGGTTATAGAAATGTAAAAGGCATATCCTTTATGTCAGACTAGCTGTGATGCAGCGAGTTGGGACAATGGATATGCCTTTTTGAATTTGTTTTTATAATAAAATAACCTTTGCCGGCTTCATGTTATAAGCAAAAAGATTCTATACTTATCGTCAGGCTCTCACAACATGTTCTTCAACAAACGCTAGAAACTCTGCTTGCAAGGAGCCGAGAGTAAGCATTTTTTTGATGATGCTAAACCGATAATGAATACCATGAGACTGAAATGACCATATCGACGCCAACGAAACCCCGGATTTGAGTCGCTGTTGCTCCAGATCTGAAAGTGGTATTCGAACCATTTGAACAACTTTGGAAGAAAATAAATTGAGGAACAAAATTTTAAGCACGTCATGATTGATCAGCAATATAGCTCGAGATGTCGTTGAGGAAATCGCTTGTGACGTAACATAACAGGCCAGCATATCTGCTTCTTTGTAAGGTTCGCTTAGTCGATTTATTAATTTTCTAGTAATAAGTAGCATATTGATCGTACTCCTAATATGTAAAATACACCCGCAGTCAAAACTATAACACTAAAGACTGCATCAACCAACTGGCATAGTTTTATCAAGAATAGTGGTGCGTGTCTCTTGGAAAGATCGTATGAACTCGAGGTTTCTCTCACCTATATTATCTATGGGGAAAGTTTCGTTTTAAATGCACACTAGTGTGGGCGATCTCCGGTTTCCAGATTCTAACGATCACCAGCGACACTATTCAGCCTATTTTAGGCATTTATAAAATCTAACGATCACCAGAAAGCTTATTTACTTGAAATACAGTGATTTACGCTACATTTTGAGGATTTCAGCCCAAATAGCGCTCGTGGTGATCGTTAGATTTTCAATGGTCGCTGAAATCGCAAAATAAGCTCCTGTGTGATCGTTAGCGTGTTAGGTGCAAGTCGAGAAAATCAGAGTTCAATCCAGGTACTCCAGAAGGAGTGCGACTTAGGCAATTCTAAAGTTATTCGCATCATATATGAATTTCAATCCACGCACTCCATACAGAGTGCGACTGCAACACAGGCTGCCATATCTGCTGGTTACAGTGAATTTCAATCCACGCACTCCATACAGAGTGCGACAGCGAAAAAACACGTAATAAAAGCATAGATTGTATACTTTATTACGTGTTCTCGTTTAATTCTTCTACTAATTAGTTTCATCTTAATATAAAACACTTAAAATATTCAAGGTAATATGCCAAAAGGGTTCAAATTAGCCTATTCTCAGGTACGAATCTCCCGGGGATTTGATGGGAGCTTGGCATTCGCACCTGTTTTAAATCACGCTCCACCGTTACTCTTCCATATCTACTCTCTTTAAAAACGTCTGGGTACGTGCAAGCTTTGGTGCACCAAAGAGTTGATCCGGCGGACCTTGCTCGGCAATTTCGCCATTGTCCATGAAGAAGACACGATCCGCAACATCACGAGCAAAACTCATCTCGTGCGTGACAATCATCATCGTCATGTTTTCCTGTGCCAATTGCTTGATGACGCGAAGCACTTCTCCCGTCAGTTCCGGGTCGAGTGCTGAGGTTGGCTCATCAAAGAGCAGGATGTCCGGTTGCATCATCAGGGCACGGGCAATCGCTACGCGCTGCTTCTGTCCACCGGACAGATTCGCCGGATAAGCATCGGCCTTGTCCGACAATCCGACTTTGGCAAGTAATTCCGCACTGCGGCTACGAATGACTTTGGTACTTTCCTTTTTCAACGTCTTCGGTGCGAGTTCCAGGTTAGCCTGTACAGTCAGATGCGGGAACAAGTTAAAATGCTGAAACACCATGCCCATACGATCGGTAATCTTCCGAATCTCTGCAGCACCTACGTACCTTCCGTCATCCGCCAGTGTCTGATTCTGAATACGAATCGTTCCGCCCGTAATATCCTCCAAGTGGATCAGGCTGCGCAGCATCGTGCTTTTCCCCGAACCCGAAGGCCCGATGACCGCAATGACTTCTCCTGGCGCCACGTTAAAAGATACCTGTTTCAGCACATCCAGTGTGCCAAATGATTTTTTCAACTGATTTACTTCTATACTATAGGTCATATGCAGACAGTCCTTTGATTGAACAGATTTGATTTATTCATACGAAAAGCGCTTCTCCAGAACCTTGAATAGCAAGGTAAGCACCAGAGTCATAAGCAAATACATAATCGCCGCTACGAAAAATGGAATGAGTTGCAAATCCCGATTCACTGCGGCTTGCGCATAATAGAGCAACTCTGGTACAGCGACAGCGTAGAGCAATGCCGTATCTTTAACCAGCGTAATGGCCTCGTTCGCTGTGGCTGGGAGCACCACCCGAACCATCTGTGGAATGATAACTTTCGTCATGGTCTGCCACTTCGTGAGTCCAAGCACTTTGGCCGCCTCGTGCTGACCTTTATCAATGGACAACAATCCGCCCCGAAAGATTTCTGCAAAGTAAGCTGCATAGTTCAGAATAAATGCGATAGCCGCTGCAATGAAACGATCAAAGACCAGATACTCTCCGATGACCGGAAGTAATGGAAGGCCGAAACAGAAAAATAATACTTGCAAAAGTAACGGTGTCCCACGCATCACATATACGTATGTGTGTGCAATCCAAGCCAGCGGTTTGAACTGGCTCCGCATCGCCAACGTTACCGCGAATCCTAGGGGGACCGATAGCACAATCGCAAGTAAAAATAAGAAAATCGTCGTTTGTGCACCTTCCAGCATCGGTTTTATAATCGTTGAAATATAGTCCCAATTCATGAATTAGTTCTCCTCTAATCTGTTAACCCCGCACTCCTTGGAAGCATATTGCTCCATCATGGAATACGGGGTCATCGTTTTCGTGAGTACAGTTTCCCCAACTGGGAAAAGCTCACATCATTATTTGTCAGGTGTGTTTCACCTGGCTACTTTCAAATTCGCAAATTCAATTCTAAATGATTCTTCTTACTTCAGAACCTTATCCTCACCAAGCCATTTCTTAGAGATTTCAGCGGCTTGGCCGTCCGTGTTCAGCTCATCCAGCGCATTTTGCAGCTGATTGAGAAGTTCTTCATTGCCTTTTTTGATCCCAATGCCATATTGCTCTGGCGCCAGTGATTCATCTAGCAATTTGAAGGTACCTTCTTCCTTCGACATATAATATCTTGCGACCACTTCATCAATGATGACTGCGTCCAGACGTTTCGTTTTCAGATCAGTCAGCGCCAGTACATTATCTTTGAATTCGGAGGCTTTAACTTTATCCTTCAAAGGACTTGCCGCCAGCGCATCTGCTGCTGAGGACAGTGCCTGCAATCCTACATTTTTGCCGTCCAGTTCGTCCAGCTTCGTAATCGGGGAGTCTGCCAGAGTAATCGCAACCTGACTGTTCTCCAGATAAGGCTTGGTGAAAAGCACTTTCTCTTTACGCTCATCTGTAATTGTATATCCGTTCCAGATCATATCGATCCGGCCGCTGTTCAGCTCCGACTCTTTGGAAGACCAGTCAATCGGCTGGAAAGTTACCTTTTTACCCATTTTCTCCGCAGCTGCACGGGCATAATCAATGTCAAATCCAACAATTTCATTCTTCTCATCCCGGAATCCCATTGGAGCAAACTTATCGTCGATCCCTACAATAATCGTATTCTCGTCTTTACTTGCCGAGCTGGAACAGCCCGCCATAATGATCATACATATGCTAATAAATAATAGTAGAATTGCTTTCTTTCTCATCTCTCGTACCCCTCCATGTCTATGACCAAGCTCAAACGCTTTAGTTCGTTACCACGTTATCAGAGACTTATAATAACATAGCATGAGAGAAGAGTCGAGCACCTTGCCCATTTCCAGCGAATTCAACCCTAAGAATTGTCAACAATTTGTGAAAATAAAGCCCGCACGTCAGCCGGTTCCACCAGCTTCTCGCGAACGATAGAATCCCAGAGCTCCGGCTTTTGTAGCGCTTTAAGCTCTGTTCCAGCCCATTGCTGCGCGAGCTTGCGGTCGAACACAACCCGTGTGTCTTTGAACTGGTAGACAATCTGCTCCAGATTATCGATCAGTACAAAGTTTGCAAGAGCGTTATACACGAGGATTCGATCAAGTTGCACCGCATCCATCTCATCTGTATTCAGACTGTAATTAATCTGAGCGGTCAATTTCTCGGGAAACAGCTGATAACCATCCAATTGCTCATGTAACGGCAGATTCTGATTCAGATGACTTAGATTCGAGAAATTCCCCATGTACGCATTTTGATATTTGGCCAAGGCCGTAAAATCATGCGTCAGCGGACTATTCTGCTCGGCTTCATATCGACTCTGATCTGCCGCAATTTTAGGATTAACGAACCCTTCCACCACGACAAGACCCAATAACCCGATAATAAATAAGGAAACAATCCACCGATTCTTTCCGTTCATATGTTATCACTCACTTCGTATTTGCTAACGATCCGGTATGCCCGGTGAACGACCAGAGGAATGAGGATACTAAGTAGCGGTAATGCAAAAGCAAACAAAATGACAGCGAGCTGGTAGGGTCCATTCACCTGAATGGGTCGGTCAAACCAAATATTGCTTCCAAATCGCAATGCTGCCTGCGTACCCCAAAGCACAAGCACAACGGCTGCCCACAGCCACCATGCTCTACGTTGCCACTGCTTCAACACTAACACACGAACCCGTGTGGTCTTTTCTGTATCGGAAGATCCACTGCCATTCTCTCTGTTGCTCATCGAGTAAACTACATAAGCGGCTCCCACAATCAGGCTAATGATCAAAAGCAGATTGTTCAGAGCAGCACCGCCTAACATCACTCGTGTAGGAATCGTGATAATCCAGGCAACCAGGCTGTAGATAAGGGTCGATTGCCACAGCGCTGTCCAATAAGGAACACGTTTCACATGTCGGTAATCACTCATGAATTGTTCCATACCATCCATATGCTGTATCGCTGTCTGGAAAGCTTGCTCCTCGCTCATGCCTTCAGCCAGATAATCATCTATTCGTGCGGCGAGGTTGCTACGAATTTCTTCTTTCAACTCCCGATGCTCCAGTGTATCCTGTGCACCTGCAAATAAACTCTCCAAATGCCGATTCATCCGTCTTTCGAGCGTCATCCTTACTCATCTCCTTCTTCACCGGTGGCAATCATGCAATCGATTAACGTTTTGGCTGCATGCCAAGCTTGAACCTGCAATTGATAAACTTCACGTCCCTGGCTGGAAATCCGGTAGTATTTCCGCCTTCCACCCTGCGTCTCCTCACCCCAATAAGACTCCACGTACCCACTCTTCTCCAGCCGTTTCAGACTGGAATACAGCGTTGGCTCCTTAAGTTCAAACTGCTCCCCGCTTTTACGATATATTTCCTTAATAATGCCATATCCGTAGTTGTCTGCTGGAATAAGCACACTCAAAATAATGGGGTCAATATTTCCCCGAATCAGGTCACTGTTAATCACTTGAACATCCATCTGTGCGTCTCACCGCTCTCCCTCTTACTCTGAGTATACTATAAGACATATTACTATGTCTGTAAAGGTAATATGTTGTGCATTGTAATTGGTTTTATGTGCCCACAACAAAAAGACGAAGCAGTTCTAATGCTGCTCCGTCCTCGTTTCTCTTCTTTTCCGCTTCATTCACGCTGTTATCTATGCCTCATTATCATGCTGTTTTTATGCTTTTGCGCTGGTTATTGTTATCCTGCTATAATGACTTTTGTTTCTGCACTCTCTACCTCTGTACCTTCTCGCGGTCCTTGCCTTTATCGGACTCACCTGCATTTTTATTCGCGGCATCCCGATCTTGTTGCATCTCTTCTACCGTTTTGACCTTCAGACGTGCTGCGCCTTCGTATGCCTTGGTTGGAATAAGATCACCCGTAGCAAGTCTCTCTTCTGCAGCTGTAATCGCATCACTGTACTGTGGCAACCACTTCGCCTGTGCAACCAGCATCTCATCGACCATCTGCCAGATTTCCTTCGGATTACAAACCGCGCCTACCAGCGGGTCCATCATAAATGCCTGTCGTAGCAGCTTATCGTCCCCATGCACTGCTGCCTCCACCGCAAGGCGCTGCACGGAAATACTCACATTGCACACCGCCGCTGGGCCCAGAGGCAGTTCGCCGATATGCGGCATCGAGATGCCGTTACGATCCACATAACCCGGTGCTTCAATGATGGCATCATCCGGCAAGTTGGAGATCACCCCGTTGTTCACAGTGTTAAAATGACCCCGATACACACGTCCCGTCTCCAGGCTCTCTATGATATAGGAGCCGTGCTCTTCGCCGCGTTTCTCCGGTAAATACTGCATCGGATCATCCTTCATCCAGTTTGGGAAATCCGTTTCGAACCAGTTACGCCCCTCGGTACACACGCGCAGATATCCACCCGTTTCACCGTTAATCCAGCTTCCCATGTCAATCCAGTCATTAATCTCTTCAGGACGTTTGCGATACCATGGCACATATTCACTTAAGTGACCATTGGATTCAGTACTGTAATAACCAAAACGGCGTAACATATCGATCCGAACTTTCTCCGTACGACTGTACTCGGGATGCTTCTCAAAAGCTTCCAGCAATCCACCCGTAAGATCCTTACCTTTGTGGGACGCCTGAATATACCATGTCTGATGATTGATACCTGCACAGATAATATCCACTTCACTCTTTTCTAGCCCGTACACTTCCGCAATCTGATGATGTCCATGCTGAACGCCGTGACATAGTCCGATCGTCCGCACACCACCGTACTTGTTGCACGCCCAGGTCAGCATCGCCATCGGATTGGAGTAATTCAGGAGCAGCACATCCGGCGCACTCTGTTCGCGAATATCTTTGCAGATCTCAAGCATCTCGGCAATCCCGCGCTGTCCATACATAATGCCGCCTGCACACAGCGTATCCCCGACACATTGATCCACCCCGTATTTGAGCGGAATATCGACATCGGTTGCAAAAGCTTCCAGTCCCCCTACACGAATCGTACACAGAACATACTTGGCGTCTTTCAACGCTTCTCTCCGATTGGTTGTCGGCTGAATCTGAATATTCAATCCATTCTCTCGGATATCCCGCTGGCACAGCTCGGTGACCATGTCGAGATTGTGCTGATTAATATCGCAGAATGCGATCTCGATGTTATTAAATTCCGGTACGGTGAGCAGATCACGCAATAATCCTCTTGTAAAACCAATGCTACCCGCCCCGATAAACGCTACTTTGAACGACATGTACATGTCCTCCCGTAATCCGAACCTTCCGGCTTCGGTTAATGACTTGCTTCATGGGTTCATTGTAGCAACAGTAAGACGGAGAGCGTTATCAAAATCATGACCTGTTCGGAGGCAGAGTGTCAAAAATCCTAACTTATCTTATCTTTTCTTATTATTCTCAATTCTTCTCATATCCTCAACTACAGTTGACTATAGCTAATGAGTTGAATCCCTTGTTCCTCCACATATTCCCGTAGTGCCGGATTGAGCAACACCGCAAGATCATGCTCACGCTCCTCTACCAGAGAAGAGATACTTCGCAGTTCATCATCCGCATAACCTGGATGTCCAGCAATCTCAACGATATTTTCCGTATCCTTATACTGATCCAGTACCCCGCGCAACCATGATTCCTGCAGAGTAGGCATAGCCGGATCACCACACAATATATCCGTAGACCGAATCCCCGCATCCACAAGCTTGCCGTTCAACTCCGGAGATAAGATATCATCTCTTCTCATAGGAACGTTATATTCCCGAGCCAGTTCCATGACCAAGTCCAACATTTGTGCATCTTTCACACTCACCCCATGATGGGTATCCAGATGATTTAACGTTAACCCGGAAGCGAGAAACTTCTCGATCTGTGCCTTCAACTCCGCGCGTACTTCCCCAGGATCATAGGTCGAAGGAATAAGTCCAGGTTTTCGATAGAAACGGCCCGACTCGTCCACGATACTCTGAACAGCCGAAGCTTCCAGCACAGGGGTCATGAACGTCAGGTTCAGATGAACCCCCATAGACGTAATGCCCGCTTCAAGGGCCATAATGCTACTCTTTTCAAAATGTACCGAATTCACCAACGCCGAGGTATCTGTAATCAGACCCTGTTTCATTCCATGAATGATGCCTTCGCTCACTCTCATCGTGATGCCATAATCATCTGCATTAACAATCAGCTTCATCTCGCTCTACTCCTCTCTGATCTGATTTAGGATCGAACAGATAACAGTTCCTCTGTGACAGCAACCGTTCCTTCTGACAGCAACGGCGTAATATCGCGGAATTGATCGGAGTTCGTCACCACAATTGGCGTGGTCAGCTTAAAGCCTTCGTTCCGAATCTGATCCATATCAAATTCAATCAGTACCCCTCCCTTACGGATTCGGTTCCCTTGCTGAACCTTCTGAGTAAAATACTTCCCTTTTAATCTCACCGTATCTATGCCGATATGCATGAGAATTTCGACACCTTCGTCCGAGGTGACTGCGATGGCATGTGCACTTTTCATCGTGACCGACACGACGCCGTCTACCGGGGATACGAGCTGACCTTTGGACGGAATGATGGCTACGCCCTTCCCCATCGACTCCGAGGAAAATACGACATCCTCCACGTCATGAAGCGGAATGACCGTTCCTTCGAGTGGACTTGTAATCAAGCATTCCATCGCAACGTTCGCGTCGATCCCGGCAGCGTTTTGTTCCATTTTCGCCGTGGACGATTCAGGTGTTGGGTGCTGGTTATTCTCGTCTCTCTGTACCTTCGGACCTTCAGCAACCTGATTATTTTTCTTGCTCTCGTAACCAAACAGCACCACACACAGGGCTCCGCCCGCAATCGCAGTCAACACGCCAATAATGTAATACAACATTGGACTCTGGGCCGGCAGTGTGAACACATTAAGGAAGAAATTGAATACAATCAACTTCACACCGAGATATCCCATCAATCCACCGGCAATGGCTCCAGCGGCTACCAGATAGATGAGAGTTTTGCGATAACGCAGAATGATACCATACAGAATAGGTTCAGTAACCCCGGACAGGATCGCAGACAGGAAAGATGAACCGCTTAAAGCCTTAAGATCTTTATCCTTTGTTTTCAGGAATACCCCGAGACCAATCCCCATCGAAGCCGCAACGGATGTTGCCGCAAGAGGTGCAATGAGATCGCCCCCAGCACTCAGATTACCCATAATAATAGGAACCGTTGCCCAGTGTAGTCCAAGCAATACAAGGAAGGACCAAGTTCCCCCCAGGATAATTCCGGCGATGACAGAGTTGCTGTTAATCAGGAAATTAACAATATCCCCAATCCACTGACCTACATACTGCCCGAATGGACCAATCAACATGGCCGTGAGCGGTACCATAATGACAAGAGAGAAGAACGGAACTGCGAACAACTGCACATTTTTGTGCATGATCTTCTTCAAAAACTTCTCCAGAACCGCGTAGATGCTAACAGCGATAAACATCGGAAAGACCGACGAAGCGTAGTTCATTAACGATACCGGAATGCCTAGGAAATGAGTTGTAGTTCCTGCTGCTGTCAAAGCCGTAAAATTCGGCTCCATTAATGCGGCGCCGATCGCCGCTGCCACATAGGAGTTCACGTTCAGAACTTTAGCAATCGTAATCCCAAGTAGAATCGGCAAGAAATAGAAGATAGAATTCCCTGCCGCAGCTAATATGGCATACGTTCCACTATCCACGGCAATCCATCCCGCTCTCTCAAGAACGATTAACAGCGCCTTGACCAGGCCCGCTCCGGCAAATACCGGGATTAATGGCGTTAGACTGCCCGATATCAAGCCAAAGATGGCTGAACGAATGCTCTTCTTTTCTTTTTCAGAGCTTGCACCGGAACCTGCTCCATCGAATTCCCCTTCCGCAACGATATGTTTGTACACCTCTGACACGTCATTGCCTACAACAACCTGAAATTGTCCGCCGCTTTCAACCACCTTCAGGATGCCTGCTGTGTTTTCGAGTGTGTCTGCATCGGCCTTCCGGTTATCGTTCAAGACAAATCGCAAACGGGTAGCGCAGTGAGTCAGCGATTGAATGTTCTCCCTTCCTCCAACGCGGTCTACAATGTTTTGAGCTAATTTGAGATAATCCATGTTGTTCCCCCCATACTTTGTATAATCCCTACAATTCAGATCTTCACTTCATCATTTCGGATGACGTACTACGATGACAAAATAAAAACCTGAACTGAAGCTCGTCTACTGACCTTAGTCAATACACAAGCCTCAGTTCAGGTTTCGCCTGCCGAACAGTCACAATCCCTAATGTATAATTTGTATACGTATTTCTTCATTCTTCCGCCAGATCATGCTCACGGTTCGTGACCCGGTGAATGTGGATCATGAAATAAACCATTTCCTCATTCGTTGTTTTCTTCTCGTAGTTAATCTCCAGATAGTTTCTAATCTTTTTCGCGCACGCGTACGATTCGGGGTACTTGTCCTTTACATGATCGTATAGAGAATCCCGATCCTCCGGAATCAACTCATCATGAAGAATTCGGTACGCAAAATATCGCAAATGTGTGAGGAAACGGCTGTAATTAATCGAGTTTTCGTCCAGTTTGATTCCAAAATGGTATTTCACAATATTGGCTAGATCGTTAACAATCTTCGTCATCTGATAGGTTTGTTTCATATCCTGCCCACGCTGCTGTGCATTCACAAAATGAAGGGCAATGGAACCCGCCTCATCCTCTGGCAACTTCACACCTGTTTTCTGCTCAATAATGTGGAGCGCCTTAAAGGCCACTTCATATTCGGCTGCATAGAATTTTTTGATCTCCCACAGCAAAGCATTCTTTACAATGATGCCTTCAGGGAACCTTCTCAGTGCGAAGCTGATATGATCCGTCAGGGTGATGTAGATGTTGTCACTGAATTTGAGAGCAAGCTGTTGTTCGGCATATTCAATAATTTCGTTCGACAACTCCAGATGTTCAGTTGGAATCTCGCCAATCAGCCCCATCAGTTTGTCAGACGTTGCTTTTTCAACGACGAACTTTTTCTCTACTTGTGAAAAGTCGATAACATCACTGTTATGTTTGTTATACCCGATCCCTTTTCCCATCACGATCATTTCGTGCCCGTTATCATCCGTCAGTAAAATTACATTGTTATTAAAAATTTTCCTAATCTTCATCTGCATCACCCCCAACTCATCACATGCTCGTCCCGTTAATATTCCATAAAATTCTTCGAAAAATCAAAATCTCCTATAAAAAAAACCTAAATTGAAGCAGTAACATGCACAACTCATGTTTACTACGAACAATTTAGGTATCGCCTGCCGAACAGTCACAATCCTGAATATATTAAATTACTACTACATTATCAACGAATGGGTTACTTCTGAACAAAGGATATCATGAATACCCTTTCAGTTCAACATTTAGTTTCTACCCGCCTGTTCCAGCACGGCGGCCCTGCTTCTACTCCGATTCCTCCGGGTAGCCCCACTGTTCTCGCTCCATGGAACCCCGATATTGAACAGGTGTCTGGCCCGTATACTTTTTGAAAAGCATATGAAAATACTGCCTACTGCCCACACCCACATAATCTGAAATTTCGGAGATCGGAATATTGGTCTGTTGCAGCAGCATCTTTGCCTTCTCCATCCGTAACATCGTCAAATAGTCAGTCGGAGTCCATTGCATATAATTACGGAAAATGCGGTGCAAATACCCTGGATGTAAATTGACTGCTGCCGCGATATCCTTCATCTGAATACTGCGATCCATATTGTGATGCATGAATTCAATCGTACGTTTGACATAGAGCTCTGTCTGATCCAGTGCACTTCGTTCCATCTCGCCTCGCAACCTGGCAATCCGAACGAGCATTTGGATAAAAAGGGTCCGTACCAGCGTTCCCTGCTCCGGGGAGCTCAGGTTTCGGGCTTCACGATGAAGCATTCGCTCTTCGGCAGGAATCACCCGCATGTGTACAGGAGGAGGTCCAGATTTCGTCTGCTCTTGTGATTGTTCCAGTTCCTGTTTCTGCCCCTGTGCCTGTGTCTGTACTTGCCTTTGCTCCAGCAAACCACGCTGATCCAGTTCAAGCACCAGGCTTTTCATCGTGTGATACACTTCTTCCGGGTCAGGTAATACAAGATAAGGAGTAGATCGAGTTAGAAAAGCATGAACCGTATCCTCTTCCAGCGCAAGTTGCTTTATGGTAAGTTGTCCAGATGCAGTACGCGCAAAACCGAATTCTACATTGAGCATTCGGCACGGCACGCCGTCCTGCACCAACAGCCGATGGGGAACCCCTGCATCCAGCAGGATGAACTGTCCTTTTTTCAACACCGCCTGTTCCGAGCTTCCGTCTGCCATCCTCACATCCACTCGGCACATGCCCGTAATGATGTACATAATTTCCGTGGAGTCATGAGTGTGGTAGGACATCTGATAATCATCCCATTGTTTGTAATAATAAGCGAAAAAACGCGGACCCCAATCTTCGGTGCGAAGGCGTTCCTGAAAAAGACTGCCTGAAAAGGATGGTGTATGATTCGTTACTGATCCTGATCCTGTCCCCATCTCTACAACCTCCCTTCAAGCGCGATATGGCGTACAGATGTATTCGCTCTATTTTTGAATAAACATCATTGGAATCGACGTTAAATGCTACTAATCCGGTACTGCTCCCCATCCATGATAATAACCTCGGAGTTCGTTATCGGCACGAGAGGCAATGTGGACTGATACTCATCCATGACCTGAGCTGCCGACTCTACAAATGGGGGACAACCCACATGCGGCACGGGATAAAAGTCAACCGCATTCAGCCCTTCGTAACTGGACAAGTCCGGTGCTACCGCGCAATCATCCATAGCTTTCACATAGGCAATATCCGGGGCGAGAATGATGGAACCCGCCGACTCTCCGATGTATATTCTCCCTTCTTGGATGTGAGCCTGTATGTACTTCTCTGCTCCACTTCTGCGAAGCTCCTGTAATAGAAAAAAGGTGTTGCCACCCGACACGTAGATCAGGTCACTTTGTTGCAACTTGGTTGCTACTTCTTCAGAAGATGCCGTGGATACTTCCAACTCTTGTACGATAAGTCCCCACTTCTCAAGCTCCTTCCTGCCCGCATGTACATATGCATCATATGGTTCAGGAACGGCAGCTGTCGGAATAAAGGTAACGGTCCTTCCGTTTAACGTTTCTTCCAGTGTGTTCAACAAGCTTGCTGTGTCAACAAAAGAAGATGACAAAAACAATTTTTTCATATTAATATCCTCCAAATTGTAATGGATCGAAACGTTCAGTTCCTATAAGCTTAGTATAAAATCATTATATCATGATCTGCCATTTCTAAATCCAATGTTGAAGGAGATTTCATGCGATGAGTACAACCTTTTATCTGGTCAGACATGGTGTCAAAAAAAGTGATATTGGAGACGTGCCACTTACTGCCGAAGGTAGCCGTCAGGCTCAATTGACCGCCCGGCATTTCTCGAAAGCTCCATATCCCATCCACCGGATCGTAGCGAGTCCACTCCGGAGAGCACAAGAAACCGCCGAAGCCATTGCTTCCCTTACCGGGTCTGACGTCTCGGAAGATGCACGCTTGCGTGAGCGAGCGAATTGGGGTGATGATCCCGAGCAGACTTTTGAACAATTTGTAGCTTTGTGGGACCAGTGTACCGCAGACCCGGAGTTCATTCCACATGTTGGTGACTCCGCCAAACAGGCAGGTACGCGGCTGGCCTCTTTGCTCGGCGAACTGGCAACACAGGCGCCAACCGGCAGTCATATTGTATTGGCTACCCATGGCGGTCTGATTACCGATTTCCTGGTGCAAACGTTTTCCGAACAAGAACTGAACAGATGGCATCCGAATTTCTTGGTTGAGCAGAAACGTCTCGTTCCCGAGTGTTCCATCACCAAGTTACTGATTCAGGACGGTCAATATACACTGGAATCATTCGCTTCCGCAACACACTTGACTGAAAACATCGAGAAGTAGTTGGATGTACAAAAAAGCTCTGGAAGGTCTCTGCGTGATCATTACACAGAAGCGAATTCCAGAGCTATTTGCGGTTAGCTTACATCATTTCTCTTTCTAATCTGAGCGGACAGTCTTATTTATCCCCTTTGCCTTTCCCCGGAGTATAGAAGTTCGGCAACGTCACCTTCGACCAATCGATATCCGATGCCATGTAGAAGGAAGGATACGAAGGCTGGTTATATCCGCTGTTCTGTCCAGCAATACCTACACGATACATCGCATCATGCATGAGCGTATAGAGCTTGCGATCTGTTTTCTCGGTGCTCAGATAGATGCGGATCGCTGAACTGTCGGCTGTACGCACCAGCATCTCCTCACGCCAGTCTCCGAATACATCGGCAACCAGCGACGGTGTACCTTTCGTGTGGTTATTGGTTAAGGTTCCTGTCGCGGTCAGCACTGTGCCGCGTGTCCAGTCTTTGATTGTAGGCGTAACATCGATGGCACCGTCTACGATTTGGGTGGTCATGTCGGCGGCCCAGCGAATGCTCATATTGGTTCCGGGCGCCTGATCACTTATTTTTT
The DNA here is from genome assembly GCF_019748695.1 of Paenibacillus cucumis (ex Kampfer et al. 2016). Classification (NCBI taxonomy): domain Bacteria; kingdom Bacillati; phylum Bacillota; class Bacilli; order Caryophanales; family Paenibacillaceae; genus Paenibacillus; species Paenibacillus cucumis (ex Kampfer et al. 2016). The sequence continues at coordinate 21,791 of NZ_JACLIC010000024.1, forward strand.
CACCCTGTGCCGTCCATAATCCGACAGCCCATGTCTCCAGCCCGCGCCGGGTTGGATCGACATCTCCGACCATACCGCGTCCAGTATCTTTGCCTGTATATCCGCCATAAATCACTTCTCCGGTCTTCGCATCACGCAGGGAATATCCGTACGGCGCCCAAGGTCCGCCCTCATGCACCATAAAGATCTCCAGTCCCGGGCGATCCGGGTCGATATCTGCCACATGCAGTGCATCTCCGTGTCCTAGACGGGCAATCGTTCCCGGTGCAGCACTCTCGGGCGGCATCACATCGGTGGAACTATATAACACACTACCATCGTGGTCAATCGTAGCCGAACCATAGATAATCTCCTGTTTGCCATCACCGTCTACATCCGCCACACTGAAATAGTGCGCTCCCTGTGTTGTAATTGAACCGTACTGCGGGTCTGTGCCATCTACACCATGTGGCCCGTCATTGAACGGATTTTTCATCGGTGTCCAGCCACTGTCTACCATCCACTCTTTTTTCAGTTTCTTGCCATCCCAGTTGTAGGCAGCCATGGTGGAGCGAGTGTAATATCCACGTGCAAAAATCGCAGACGGTTTCTTGCCATCCAGGTACGCAACCCCTGCGAGGAAACGGTCTACGCGATTTGCCGGTTCAATGCGTGCCATCGCATAATCGCCCCACATCAGGCCGTCGTCATGACGTTCGGGTTCATACCGGACGGTTTGTAATTCTTTTCCCGACTTGCCTTCAAATACGGTAATATACTCCGGACCGTCCACAATAAACCCTTCGAACTTGCGCAGTTCATTGCGGGCGCTCCGCTGCGGTGCGTATACATCTATAAAATAGTCGGCCAGACTTTCCGCATCCTGCTGGGATAACGGATAGGTGTACTTCTTCTCGATTCCAAATGCCTCTTCCAGTGTTGCAGGCCAGTTTCCTCTTACAACCTCTTCGTGTTTATGCCAGTTCCGGAACGTATCTACCACATGGTCATAGTACCCCTTCGCACTGAGGCGATAATCGTCCTCGTGTGTCACCCCGGCCTTGCGATCTTCCTTCGGCAGTGTAATGTACTTTTGTGAAGTTGGTTTGCCCTTTTTGTTGTACTTCATAATTTGTGTGCCCGGGGCAGTCTTGAACATCAGTTCAGCCTTGCCATCACCGTCAAAATCATAGACAAGCATCTGCGTATAATGCGCTCCCGCACGAATGTTAACCCCGAGATCGATCCGGTACAATAATTGCCCGTCCAGCGTATAACAATCCACGTAGGTATTACCGGTATATCCTTTTTGCGATACGTCCTTGGCATTGGATGGGTCCCATTTCACAAAAAACTCGTACTGACCATCCCCATCCACATCACCAACACTCATGTCATTGGCACTGTAGGTGTAAGCTTCACCCGCAGGTGTTACACCGTCAGCCGGCTTTTGCAAAGGAATATCCATATACCCTTTCGCCCAAGGTTTGACGGATGCGCTTCGTTTGCTTTCTTTACCTTTGCTATTAACGGCGGCAACTTCATAACGTGAGAATGTCGTACCTGTGCTGTCCACATAGTTCGTGCTGTCTGTGACCGTTGCAATTCTTTTGCCATCCCGATAAACGTTGAAATCCGTCCCGGTCAGCCCCTTGTCACTGTACCCTGTTGCCTCGTCCCCAAGTAATCTCCAGCTTAGAAAAACACCCTCAGACGTCGAGGCCGCTACCAGCCCGCGATCCAGCTTCTCTAGTTGAATGCTTTTCCCCTGAGATTGGGGTTGGGATTGTGAAGCATCCGCCCCACTGATCCCGGCGGTTCCGCTAAGAATTAAAGCCAAGCTGAGTGCAGAAGAGAGCACTTTGGCCCCGAGAGGCATGCGTGATCGTTGTAATCGTTTGCTACGTGTGCTTCGACTGTTGGGACTGCTGGAAGAGATTTTGCTGGGACTGTCTGGACTAATGGTACTACTAGTATGGAAGTCTGAACTGGGTTCGCGGCCGGCACCTTTTACTGATTTTAAGTTCATCAACCTTCACTCTCCCTAATTAGAATGGGTAATGATACTTCTTCCTGAATATGTTCATGTTTAACTTAAAACTTGTGTTCATTTAAGGTCGTCATGCATGGTCATACATCAAAGGAAAAATGATTGCGCTTACAAAATTAATGTTCAAAAGAGCATCCAGTTAGCCTAATGTACTCTTTTCTCTTGTTTCTCCAATCCCCCTTTCATCCTATTCACTTCATTTGAAGTAAGAGTTCTCATCCATCGGGTACTATTATAGACATCCTCGCTGCCTAACCATAGGCAAATATCCGTCCAAAACGATCAATATTCAGTGTATCTCGTTCAGAGTGTACAACGCTGAATGATGAAAAATGAACAGTCTTCAAAGCCTTATCATTATAGCTCATTTTTCCAAACCGTCGGATAGCGCTCCAAGCTTATTTATCCTATTGTGCTTTTTCAACAAACACTTCCTTCTAAAAAATTCTAACGATCTCCACGGAGCTTATTCAGTCGTTTTCAACCACTTTTGAATTCTAACGATCACCAGTGACCTTATTTCCTCCCAAACAAGGCATATTACATCGAAATCTCCGAAATTCCTCGAAATAGCGTCGCTACGGATCGTTAGAATTTCATCATGTCTCTTTTTCACCAAATAAGCTCTCCTGAGATCGTTAGACAAAAACAGAGCTGCCCCCGGTCAATGAATGACCAGAAAACAGCTCTGTTTTGATAAGTTGTGCGTACGCTCACACGTACATTAGCACTAAATCACCAAATGTATGACCTTTAAGGCTCAATTCCCCATACAAGACTGCCGTCTTGATAGAGTGTGACTTTATCCCAATCCTGATAGGATGTTTTGGTTGGGTCATAGGAATAGTCATCGCTCTCGTCAAAGTTGGACCAGTCCGTTTTGAACATGCGAAGCTGAATGTCTCCGGATTGTCCACCCGCAGCAATGCTTCCTGCGCCGGACTTAAAGCTCAGCTCAACATATCCATCTCCAAAGGTACGGTCGATGTTGGCTGCACCAACCACTGCCCAGTCAATGGCAGAATCCATCGCCGCCGAACCTTCTTTGGTGAAATAATAACGAAGTTTCAAATCACTCAGATCCACTGCAGTGCTGCCCAGGTTTTTGATGTTGAACAACGGTCTGATCTGGTTATCCGTTGCATTGGTATCCCCTGCACGATATTGCACCACCAGATCACTAGTTGGTACAACCACACCCGCTGGTGTCGCAGAGGCTACAGTAGAATTAGCACTTTGCCCAGCTGCATTCACCGCACTCACCACATAATAGTAGGTTGTGCCATTGGTCAGCGAAGTGTTAATATACGACGTTGTAGTTACATTCGATGCAACCGTCGTGAATGGACCCGCTGCCGTCAGAGCACGTTTCACATTATAGCTGGTCGCACCTGCCGAAGCTGTCCAAGCCAGACTCACCTGTGCATTGCCAGCTGTTGCTGTCAACGCTGTTGGTGCCGCCGGAGCCGTTGCAACTGCTGCCGGTGTTGCCATAGCAGATGCAGAGTTAACACTCTCACCTGCTGCATTACTTGCTGTCACGACATAATAGTACGTTGTCCCATTCGTCAAGCCCGTGTTGGTGTAAGTTGTTCCGCTGACATTGGCAGCAACCGTTACAAATGGACCGGATGCTGTCAGGGCACGTTTCACCGTATAACTCGTCGCACCTGTCGATGCCGCCCATGTTAACGTCACTTGAGCATTACCGGCCGCAGCTGTTAGTGTAGCAGGAGCTGCCGGTGCTGTGTTTCCACCTGGAGGATTGCCTCCACCATTCTCAGAGAGTACAGGGAAGGAGTTCTTCACCAGTTGTACGAACTGATCATGGAACCAGTGACCTGATACCGGCGCGTTAGGCAATGCACCAGTCAGCACCCCATCTTTCGTTGTATACGTTGGATCACACATCCGGTCGAAGCCTTTACCCTCATTGTTCGGAATTTCGGAACTGGAGCCATCGGATTCACCTGGCGGTTTCACCCATACATAGGCATCCAGATGCGCTGGTCCCGGAGCTGCCTTCGGTGCTTCTCCGATACCTGCTCCGCTTGCATTACACCAGTTACCCCGGTGCTCACGGCGATCCACACGACCTGAATTTACATAGTCATTGATATTGCTGCCTGTAGCTGTAGCTGGACGATTCACTCCGCCCCATCCGTTACGGCTGGTATCAATGAGGAAACCTGTGCTCGCTGGCCATCCTGCCTGTACGAAATCGGCATACAACTTCGCTGTGAAATCGGTTTCGTCAAAGTACGGATTCCATTCATAGAACTTCGCTGAACGGATCGGTTGTCCACCAATGTTCAGATCCGGATTAGACAGGTTTGGTTCAGCCAGCGGTGTAGTATTGGCAGTATTCGTAATGAATCCATCCGCACTGCTCAGTCCACCCAGCGTATCCCCGACTACATCGGTATAGAGCGCGACCGCTCCAGAACGGTTGTTATCCCATCCGAGCCAGCCGGAGTGACCGATATCGAGATAGTTGTATACGTTTGGAATCGCATGGAGCTTGTCGAGCGTATATTTAATCCCGGCTTCATAAATTCCCGTTGAAGCCGCTTGACCACAAGCTGGTGTGCTCAGATTGGTTACCAGGTTAGGCAAACTATCTGGCTCAATAACAGCGATAATGCGGATGTCTTGATATTTAGGATCAGCAAAAATATCTGCAATCACGTCAATGTAATCCGTTTTATACGTTTGCAATGCTGCCTGGGTTAAAGGAAGCTCCCCGTTAGAAGCGAGGGCATGGCAGTCCCGACCCGGCAAGTTATAGATGACAAAGGAAGCCGTAATAGGTACGCCTGGCTTCTTCTGAGCGAGAACCGCATCCAGATGCTCTTCCACGCTCTTGCGACCAGCATTCTCGGCCCCGCCATAGATGGCTGCAATACGGTCAATCCATACCGCAGTAGGGTAAGATTTCACCGTTTCCATCTTCGCTTTCAGCGAAGCATCACTGGTAATTGCAATAGAGGTGTCCACAAGTGCAGAGTAGTCCTCATTGAGATAAGCCGTGGCGCCCACAAACGGATTGTTCACATGCGCCTCCGCTGCCTGTGTCACACCTGGAGACATGCCAGGGAAAATCCCTGCTGCAAGCAGCGCAGCTGCCATCATTTGTTTTACACCTTTACGCAGCAGCTTCTGGCCTCTTGATTTGGTTTTCAATGTTTTCTTCATAGTTCCACCTTTCCCTTAGATAAGATTGGTCTCGACTCATGTCTGCTGTTCCTCTGTGTAGAAGCAGGATGCATGGCACAAAGTGCATGAAAAAATGTGTGGTGTTCCGGTCACCTCCATAATTAAAAGGGCTGAAGTCAAAAAGCAAATAAAAATAAACGTCGGGTGTTTTCAGTAGAATTGCTGTGTGAGCTTGTGTGGGGGTGGAATCTTGAGAGTAAACCGTGGTGGAGTAGTTAAATCATCATCTTGGAATTGAAGTGTGAAGAGAACGTTGAATGCGAACTAACTTTGCGTAAGCGCTTTCCATTAAAACTTGAAAAAAAATGTGATCTCGCGTATGACTGCTTGTTCACCTCCTTATAGTGTGATTATACGACATGTAAATATTACTGTAAATTGAATTATATAAATTAAATTATATTTTTTTCCACATAAAAAGAAGGAATTTGCTCCTCTCTGTCGCAACAAATAAAGGCTCATTACGGCACGAGACCGCAATGAACCTTCACATCCCCCTATGGAATAACAACAACATCCCCTGGCTTCAATCCACTAACAACCTCGGTTTTATCTCCGGATTCCATGCCTGTCTTAACCGCTTGCTGCTCCGTCTGTCCGTTCCCTTTATCCAGTAACACGTAAGGTTCAGGCTGATCACGCATAATGGCGAGACTCGATACGGCAGTCACCTTGTCCTTGCGCATCGTTTCAATGTCTCCTTCCAGACTGACACCTCCATACATGCGAGCATCCGGCTTCAGATCAATGACAACATCAAACTGAGAGGCCTGCTTCAGATCGGTATCGGTGCTTTTCCGGGCAAATTTGGACACCTTGCTTACTTCTCCGGTAAATTTCAGATCCTTCTGCGCACTCATGCGCACCTGTACCGGCATGCCCTCCTTCAGCTTGAACATCTCTTCCTCACCAACAATAGTATTGAATTTCATTTTGCCCGTGTTCGTGATTGAGCCGATTAACTGCCCTTCCGTAACGGCACGTGTTTTGTTATCCTGCTCATTCAACTGAAAGATCCCCGTGGTCGCGGCATGCACCACTGCCTTGCTCATGACATCCTGCTTCTTGCGGATCTCCTGCTCTTTGAGAACCAAAGCCTTTTGGCTAAGTTCGTTCGCCAGACGTTTGCTCTCCCGGTCCGCGAATGCTTTTTTACGTTCCTCTTCCGTCACACCTAATGTTTCAGTCATGCCGGCCTGGTCGATGCTGATCTGATTCATCTCCACATCTAACCGTGCTTTGTCCAGATCACTCTGCATCTGACTGACTTCTGTCTGCAATGCCGACGTATCGAGCGTGAACAAAACATCCCCTTTTTTCACTTGTTCTCCGTTCTTGACATGCCACTGTTTAATGTTGGAAGCATACGGTGCAAACACGTCCGTCTGCTCGGTATAGACCGATTTCCCTTTCACTTGGATGGTCTGTGTCATCGTCTCCTGTGTCACATCAAAAGTGATAGGCGGAGGAGTCTCAACGGGCGCTTCCGGCTGGGGTTTGTATTTCTCATATACCCAGTACCCTGCACCTGCCATAAGTACAATCGTAGTGATGATGCTGATCCATTTCTTCATGCTTAGTTCCCTTCCACTGAAAAGTTTAATTCTGTTCATATCTCCAAATGTTCCACGTTCAGCCATGCACGTTAGCCTTTCCGTAGATCCATCACATCGATTTAATCACACTTAGCGCATTGGTTCGCGATGCGCTGATGGCTGGATAGATACCCGATACCACACCGACAAGTACAGCAAAAACAATCCCCAGCGGCAATGCCGATTGCTGAATGATTACTGTCATCGGTCCGCCCGCCTGATCCGCCATCTGACTTGCGAGTAGCTGGTTCACCCCGCCGAGCGCGGCATAGGCAATCCCAACCCCAGCCACACCGCCAATGAATCCCAGCATGGCTGCCTCCGCAATAAACATCTGACGGATCTGCCACAGGTTGGCGCCAAGCACCTTCATAACCCCGATCTGCTTACGCCGCTGATGCGTGGACATGATCATTGCCACAATAATGGACAGTGAAGCCAGCACCATAATAAAACCGCCAATACCGATGGCTGCTTTCTGGTACATCGCAAGCTGCCCAGCCATGGCTTCTTCCTGGAAAAGATTACTTTGCGTATTTAACGTCAGCTTTTTGATCTGCTCTTCCACCTGAGCCACATGCCGTTTGTTATCCACTTTCACTAATGCGGAATTAAGACGTTTGAGCGCAGGGCTGTCAGCCTGTTGTAGTCCAAGCTCATCTTGCAAAGCACGCGCCGTATCCAGCGGAACATATACTTTTTTGTCATTCTGAGCACTCATATCATCCATATTGGACGGTTTGGCTAGTTCACCCGATACACGTATCGTTCCACTCATCTTGGTCTTTCTGCCATTCGTAAAATCCTCATACCGAAATTGTATACGTTGCTGCATCAGTTGATCCTGCTTCATCATCATCTCATTGTACTGTTGCAAAAGATCATTGTTATAGGGATCGGAATTCAACTGCTCAAACAGCTTTTGAGTCACTTTGGAATCAATAAAGCCGTAGGTCGCTCCATAATTCACAATTGCAACTCGGCCATTTCCAGTTCCGCTGCCCTGTCCATATTTGTATCCGAACCCGCTCAACGTCTGCATCTCGGTTCCAATCACTTCCACGTAGGAGCTGCGCCCATCCGGAAGCACCATATCGAGCGCATCCAGTTTCAGCATAGGAGCCACAGCGACAACGTGAGGAAGGCGCTGAATAATCCGAATTTTCTCCATCGTCAGCGCGCCGCGTTCAAACGTACTCTTCGTGCCTCCGCCGCTTCCATTTCCCGTTTTGATTCCCTCGTTCGGGCTGATCGTAATCTCGTCCATCTTGTAGTTATCATTCAACGTTTTCTCGCTGTATGTCTGTACCGACTGCCCCACACTCAGTGCAATAATCATCGCTGCCGAACCGATTGACAGACCGGTCATACAGAGTAATGTGACCACTTTGCGCCGAATGATCTGTCCCCAGGCCATGCGCACTACGTCCCGTATTCTCACTGTTCCTCTCCTTTTACATGAACTCTCATACATGCTGCAACTGGGCAACCTGTTGCTGTTCGACCAATCTCCCCTGCTGTAACGTCAGTACAACCTGCATCTGTTCAGCCACCTCGGCTTCGTGTGTCACAATGACAAAGGTTGTTTTCATCTCTCTGTTCAGTTGCTGCAAAATGGAAAGAATCTCTTCCTCGGTCTCTGTATCCAGATTACCCGTCGGTTCATCTGCAAAGATGACCGAAGGCTCCGTGATGAGCGAGCGGGCGATACTGACCCGTTGCTGCTGACCACCTGATAACTGCGACGGAAAGAGATTCGTCTTATCGCCGAGCCCCACTTGTTCTAGTAGGCGAAGCGCCTTTTCTTTACGTTTGGATGGTCTTATTCCCATAAATACCAGAGGCAACTCTACATTTTCCCGGATCGTCAGATTGGACAACAGCTCGTAGGATTGAAATATAAATCCAATGTGACTACGCCGAAACTCCGCCAGACGATTCTCACTGAAACGCACAATATCCTGTCCTGCGATCCAAATCTTGCCTTGTGTTGGCTTCATCAAACCAGCCATCAGATTCAGCAGTGTGGACTTCCCTGAACCTGAACTACCCAGCAGCGCAACCATCTGCCCCTCTTGAATCGTCAGATTAATATCTTGCAGCACGGGAACATCGCCCTGTGCATTGCGGAAGGCATGGGATACCTGTTCAACTTGAAGCATTCGTGGCTTGTCTTCCTTTCCATTTGCTGATTATGTATTTCTGTGCATCTCACTTTATTATAGTGCGCAGATGTATCGGGGCAGGACGCAGTTGTATCCAACTTGTAACATGTCAACACAAAAAGCCCTGCGGCAGAGCGTACAATGCTTGCCCGCAGGGATATATGTTCTTTCTAATATCTGAATAAAACTAAGGCTGTGGCAGCAAATTCTCTACATGAATCGACCTCTCGCTGGGTAGTGCTCCTGTCATAAACCTACCATGCCTTAAAGCTAAAACGATACAACTCACTCTTGCTGGCGGTGCTGCTTGCCATGAACAGTTCTTCCTCAAACCATTTCAGCTTGATAAAATTGTTGATATTCCGGTAGATCACCGTATCAGAGGACAAGTTCTGATCATTGAGGAAGGCAATATGAAGCTCATTTTTCTGATTTTCTAATGTATTCAGATAAGCAATTCGGGATTCGTCCGCGCTCAGATCAAAATTCCAGAATGTGCCCTTGGCCAGCAAGTTCAGCTTATTTTTTTCCACCTGATATCGATATAGTCCCTGCACCTGATTCACTTCACCCTGAAAGATCATATCCCCATTTTTCAACAGATGGTATTGCTGGATATCCTTCGATCTCAGGTATAAGGACACGTCCGGATTTTTCTCCAGTGACACACGATAGACGGCAAAATCATCCTTGTGCATGACCAGAACATAAGCCTGCTTCATATCCTGACTAATCTCAAAACTGTCAATAACGATGTAATTCTTGCCCGACTTATCCTCATGTGTCTCTACTCCGACTTTCTTCATCATGACCTCATCGGAAAACAGGATCTCTTCTTTGCCCGTTCTCAGATCGGTCTGAATGAAACCACGATCATCATGACTGATGGATGTGTCGTTACTGAGAAACTCCCTGAAATAGGAATGTTCCTTGCCTAGTTTGGTTCGTTCACCACTTTTCATATCGTATATAAAAGCCGTGCGCTGGGCTTGTCCCGAACGATACTGAGCATACATCAGCTTGGTTCGATCCGGGCTCAGTACAACGCCAAAATCCGTGTTGCCACTGATCTCTTTCACCTGGTTATCATCCAGATGTAACTTGAGCAACCGCAGTCCTGTATACGAACGTTCGGTACTGTTAACAACAATCGTATTCCGATCCCCCATATCAAAATCATAAATAACAAAATCATTCGGAATTTTAGTCGCTGACTCGATTTGGATTGTACTGCTCGATGGGGGCGCGAGACGACTGTTGAATTGCTCACCAGGCAATATCACAGTACGTGGTTTAAGGTGACTCATGCTGAACAGACTGCCAATCCCGAATATCCCCCCGACAAAGGCAATGAGTAGCCCGGACAGCATCAGCTTATCGCGATGTTTACGCCAAAAGCCGGTATATTTCATGTGTTTCGATCCCCCGGCAGGCGGATATGGACTTGCGTCCCTTCCCGCATGATGCTTTTCATCTCCACTGTTCCTCCATGACGCTCCACAATGTTTTTCACAATCGACAGCCCCAGGCCGGCGCTGCCTTTTTCGACACGGTTCATGCCCTTATCCTGGTAAAAGGGTTCAAACACATGATTCAGGGCTTCTGCACCGATGCCTTCACCCTGATCTCGAATCATAATGGCAATAGACTGTTCTTCCCGCGAGGACTGCACTTCAATGATCGAATTCACATCACTATACTTGACGGAGTTATCCAGTACGTTCAGGAATACCTCTTTCAGCTTGTCCCGATCCCCCCGTACATATAGCTCTTCTTCAAGTTCATAATGAATGCCGATATTGTATTTGCCTGCCTTGATCGACATGTCCTCACACGCTTCCCGGATAACTTCCGAGACGTCAACCCGTGCAAAACGGTAGTTCTCAATCACTGCCGAAGACACGGACACTTCCAAAATATCCGCAACCATCGTATTCAGACGACGGCTTTCCTTGATGATATAATTCATGCCCTTGTCGAAGAAATCCGGGTCGGTGAATCCATTATCCCGCAAAATCTGCGCATAGCCCAGAATAGTCGTCAGCGGTGTTTTTAATTCATGTGTCACATTGTCAAAAAAAACTTTGCTTCGTGCCTGTACTTGTTTCACTTCGTCCCGTTCTCGCTCAATCACATCAATCTGCTCTCTTACCCGGTCAATCATGACCGTGAAGCTCGCCGCCAGTTCCCCAATCTCATCCTTCGTGGCAATCTGAATATCCGCATTCAGGCTACCTTGGGCCACTTCGGCAGAACGTTTCGTCAGCACACGAATCGGCTGTGTAATTTTCCGGGAAATAAAAATCGAAGCAATGAAAACGAACACAAATATCGTCGCTGCGAACAGCTTAATTGTATCCTGAAAGCGCATATTGCGCCGGTAAAGATCCGTATAATCCTTTTCGAGTTGCACAATGCCGACAAGTTGCTGGTCACTCTGAATCGGAAAAGAAAGGCTTGCGACAACCCGTCCTTGATCCACCTTTGTCGTATAGGCAATGCGAGATTGCATCGCTTCTCTCAAATCCTCTATCTCTGTATGTTTGACCAGTTTCCCTTCACTGGTGCTGGAGCCATACATAGAGGCATCGGGGCGATAGAGCGTAATTTTCCCACCCACAGCAGAACCAATCTGCTCTTTTAATTCCCGGCTGCCTGCTTCCAGCGAATCTTTGCTGATCCTTTTGTTATGGATGAGAAAGTACTGATTCAAGGCGATATCCAGATTTTTTTTGGATTGCACCATATCTTCTCGCACTTCACGATACATATTCTCTTGGGCGACCTTGTTGGACAGAATAAGCAGTGCCGAGAAACCGATAAAAACGATCACCGAGAACAGCACAACCATCTTGAACTGAATCGTCCATTTCATGTCTGCACCTGAATATTCAGCTTGTACCCTACGCCAAATACCGTTTCAATCATCGATATGCCTTGATCACCGCTGTCCAGCTTTTTGCGAATGCGCTGCACATGGATGTCCACGGTACGCGTATCTCCTGCAAAATCAAATCCCCACACCTTGTCCAGCAGCTCTGAACGTGTATGTACTTTGCGGTGGTGGTTCACGAGGAAGAGTAGCAGATCATACTCCTTGTTGGTGAGCCCTGCTCGTTCCCCATCCTTCCACACCTCGCGCTCATCCTTACGGATCTCGATATGTTTGCCTAACCTAACGACTTCGTAAGACTGGTTCTCCAGCGTTTCGCTGATGAGATCGATCCGGCGGAAAATAGCCCGGATGCGGGCAACCACTTCGCGGATATCAAAAGGCTTTGTAATGTAATCGTCAGCCCCTAGCTCCATGCCAAGCACCTTGTCCAGCATATCGGACTTTGCCGTAATCATGATTACCGGGATTTTGGAATTCACAGACAACTGTCTGCACACATCGAAGCCGCTCATATCGGGCAACATCAGATCCAGTAGAATCAGATCGGGCTTCGACTCCCGCAGCAAATTCAATCCTTCCCTGCCCGAAGCCGCCTCCTTGATCTCGAATCCTTCCTTGCGAAGCGAATAGGACAATATATCGCGAATGGACTCTTCATCTTCGATGATTAATATCTCTTTTGGTCTCATAATACATTCGTAATCTCCCTGCTCTATGAATTTCATCTGTCTATATTCTGTATCCCAAGCCGACTGCTTGAACAGAGGAAATCAAGAAATGTTACAACTCCGATACAACTCTGAACCTTTTGGAAACAACCTCCCGCTATACTGGCATTAATAGAACGCCAAACGGACCGGAACCAAGGTTTGATCCATATCCAAGGGGGATTCACATCTTATGAACCACACACAGATTAATGATGCTTACATTAACTATAAATCAGAAATCACCAGGTATCTATCCCAAATCGTCAAACAGCCGCAGGATGCGGAAGACTTGGCGCAGGATTGTTTTATCCGTCTCATGAACGTCACTGTCCATATCCCTGAAGACCGCATTCTCTATTATCTTAAACGCATCGCCCGTAACCTGGCTATGGACAGCTTTCGCAGACGTACCCGGACCTTACGCCGAGACAGCCGGCTGGAAACCCCTGCTCACCATGTTGATACTCCTCAGATGGAGATTAATGAAGGAGTTAACGAAATTGTCTCCCATATCCACAATACCGAACATCGCAAAATTTTGGAGCTGCGCCTGATCCACGGGTATTCCATTAAAGAAACAGCCCAGATGGTGAACCGCAGTGAAGGCATGATCAAATCTTCCGTTTTCCACGCCGTCAATCGTATTCGTGCCAAAGTCATCTCGTAGAGATGGCTTTTTTACGTTGTGTTCCCCTACTCCGTTATCCACCACATTATTATTTCCATTCTTGTAACAACCAATAATCCAAACGACCTATTCATATGCCAAAATGCCTAATTTTACAAAGTTCGATCTAATTTTTACAATTTGTTATGACTATGTGAGATTTTCATGTGGTAGAATATGGACGAACTCATGAATCAACTAATATTTGGGAGGGATTTGGTTGGGTAAAATGAAACGTTTGCGGGGAGTTTGGTTAAAATCACTCCTGGCATTATCCATGGCTTTGCCACTTCAGATCGGATTATGGAACGGAGATGCTTCGGTTCATGCGGAAGGACCGACAGACCCGGCACCATTCATTCAAGCCAAGGTCGTTAACCAGAACGCTGGTAAGAAAGTGCTGTTCGACAATTCGCACGGTCAGACTGCCGGAGCAGCCGATTGGGTTATAGATGGTGGCTTCTCGGATTTCGGTAATGCTCTGGCGAACGACGGTTATTATGTGAAAGAACTGCGCAAAACGACACCTTTTACCTATGATGATCTGAAAGAATACAACGTATTTGTCATTGCAGAACCTCAAATTCCTTTCAAAACGTCTGAACAGGCGGCATTGAAACAATATGTTGAATCCGGCGGCAGCATCTTCTTCATTGGAGATCACTACAATGCCGACCGTAACAAAAACCGCTGGGATGGCTCTGAAGTCATTAACGGCTATCGCCGCGGTGCATATGAAGACCCAACCAAAGGCATGAGCACAGATGAGCGCAATTCAGCAGCCATGCAAGATGTAACCAGCACGGACTGGTTGTCCGATAACTTCGGCGTACGTTTCCGGTATAACGCACTCGGGGATATTAACGCCAATATCATCGTACCTGCGAATCAAGCATTCGGCATTACCGAAGGCGTATCTGCGGTAGCGATGCACGCAGGCTCCACGCTGGCGATCACAGATCCGGAGAAAGCCAAAGGTATTGTGTACTTGCCAAAAACCAATGCCAAATGGAATAACGCCGTTGACCAAGGTGTATATAACGGTGGCGGGATCGAAGAAGGTCCTTATGTCGCTGTATCCAAACTGGGTGCAGGTAAAGCGGCCTTCATCGGTGACTCTTCCCCGGTGGAAGATGCATCCCCGAAATATTTGCGCGAAGAAACAGGCACACGCAAAACAACATATGACGGCTTCAAAGAAGTCGATGATGCTGTATTACTCGTGAATACGGTAAACTGGCTGGCGACACAAGAAAACTATACTAAGCTGTCCGAAGTAAACGGCCTTACATTGGATACAGCTACAGCGCTGTTACCATTCGAGGAGCCAGCGGCTTCCACTGAACCGCAAGCTGAACCTTGGGCTGCGCCTGCGGCCGGATACAAGTGGTATGATCGTTCAACGTTCAAGCCAGGCTCTTATGGTGGCCCTGCATCCAGTGCTAACGCAGCGTACAGCTTCGTGAAGCAAGATACATTGCCGAATGCCGAAGACTTCCAGATTCGTGTGGTTGTAGAAAATATGGCTCCAAACACTACCGTTTCCGGTTACAGTGCCGGTATTTATCTGACAGGTGGAACACAGGTAGCTATGATCCAGAATGACAGTGGAACATGGCCAACTTCATACGGATACAGCTCGGCGTTTAGTGTAACATCAGATAGCAACGGACGCGGGATCAAAGATCTGAATGTACGCATCAAGCCAGGTACGAATGGTAACGCCAGCTTACGTCTGCGTCAGAACGGTAGCAACCTGATTACCAGTGCGGTAAGCATTGCTAACGTACCTGCAGAGCCACTGCCTGAAGAACAAGGTCCAATTCCAGCAACCATTAGCGTAGCCGAAGCACGCACCAAAGCGGTTGGCACTACAGTTACCGTTGAAGGTGTTGTCACAACGAAACCGGGTTCTTTCGGTGGACAAGCCTTCTATCTTCAGGATGATACAGCGGGAATCTACGTGTTCCAGCACACGAGCGGATTCGATGTAGGTGACAAAGTGAAAGTGACTGCGCCCACAACGATCTACAACAGCGAGTTCGAATTAACCGATGTGGTTGCGATTGAGAAAACTGGAACCGCTTCTGTTCCAGCTCCAGCGCTGGTTACAGCCATCAATGATGCGAATCAAGGTCAACTCGTTCAATTGGAAAATGTAACAGTTCAGAACATCATCAGCGCTACACCTGCCGGTTCATTTGAATTCGATGCGGTAGCTGCGGACGGGACAAGCACACATGTGCGTGTGGATACACGTACTGGTGTGAGCGAAACGACTTTCCCTTATGTTGCTGGTGACAAGATTGATATCACAGGTGTGTCTGCCATTTTCAAAGATGTCTATCAATTGAAACCAAGAAGCTTGGATGACATTGTAGCTTCGGAAGAACAAGGTGGAGGCGAAAATCCTTCTACTCCAGCCGAAGGAGCGCCGGGCAAACCGGTGCTTTCTTCCGATAACGGACATACCACCGGGCTGTCTGATGGTTCATTCAACGTTAGCATGAATCTGTGGTGGGGTGAAAATGCCACCGAGTACAAGCTGTATGAGAACGGTGTCCTTGTGGATACGCAAAAGTTAACAGCAACTTCTCCTTCTTCACAGTTTGCTAAAACGGCGATTAAAGACAAAGCGAACGGAACCTATACGTATGTTGCCGAGCTGATCAACGACAAAGGTGCTACTCGCAGTGACGAGTTAACGGTTCTCATTGCGAACGCGGCTCCAGGTAAAGCCGTTTTGTCTCAAAACAACTGGGACGGCGATGGCAACTACACCGTAACGATGAACCTCTGGTGGGGAACCAACGCAACCGAGTATCGCCTCTATGAAAATGACGTACTGATCGATACGCAAGCATTGAACGCTGCTACACCATCTACTCAAACGGCAAAAACCGACCTGAACGGTCGTGCGAACGGAACATACACGTATCGTGCCGAGCTTGTGAATGCCGCTGGCGTAACTAACACGGAAACCGTCACGGTACAAGTCAGCAAAGCTGCTTTGCCATTGGCGAGCTAGTCTAGTAGTAAGCAAGCTTAAAAGCAATAACGAAAAACCGAAACCAGTCCGGCGGTCAGAAAACAGGCAGCGGTGGTTTCGGTTTTTTTGTAGTTTTTTAGGTCTTTGTCGTTTTTTGAATCAGCTCATCTGAGGCGTGGATTTTCATAACCGTCCCTTACAAAAAGAATACTGTTCCACACCGCACAATAAGCCGCAAAGGCCAAGATACCAATGACAAAAATAAGGTTCATCTGCGTAAATGAAGCGCCGCTACCTATAAAAATAATAAGAATCGCACTGAGTCCGATATTTTCCCGGTTATGCTTTTTAAACTTCTGAAAGATCATTCGGTACAGCAATATAAGCACCATAAAGACGATCCATATCAAATAAAATGTTTCCATAGCATAGTTACCTCCTTGCAAAAAGGTCGACTTTAACGTTAAAAGTTAACGTGTCGAGCCATATATCCAACATCATTATGTACGTTCCAACTTGTCAGCTGCTATATTCAACAGGCAACACCGACACGATCTATTACTCTCGCCACTACTAAAATTGTAACACAGACGACACTCTAATTTTACCAATATATCTAATTTCTAAGAATTAATGAACCATATAAACCCAAGTATCCAGGATGCGATAAACAGCTACACGATCATTTTAATGAACACATATTCTTTTTTCGCTTAAGGAAATACACCACAACAACAAATGGGAACAGCGTTAGCGCCATGTTCAGTATGATACGAGTCCTTCAGCAATACTTAGAATGCCCTTTAGAATCAACAAAATAATCCGTATAATAACCCACGCCTCTTTGAGCATCGGTATCTTATACGGGTAAATGAATGATAACTAAAAATTCTTGCGAGCGGGAAAAAATATGTATAGTTAATTCCGACTCATCTACCTACAATAAGACTCATTTGTACAATATATTTCTTTGCCCCTGTCAATTACAACTGTTACATAATTATCTTCCGCTCGGCCCCTAAAAGTTAGCTTAACATCCGTCTCAAATGTTGTATTAACAAATGGCTTTACCTCATTTTTTTCTATATCTCCTTCTTGTATTTTTCTCATATAAACAACGGTTCGTATGACTTCGTGATCGGTCCGGCTCTCACTTTCCTTCTGGTCTATGACATAAGGCAACTGTTGTTCATCAATAATGTGCTGCACTTGACTTTGAATCTCCGATTGTACATGTTTCGAAGGCGTTCTAAAGAAGTCGAGAATTGCAACTTGGTTTGGAACTACTATAAAATACATTACAACAGATGCTATAAAACAAACGATAATGGTTCCAATTATTCCTGACTTCTCCTTCTTGTTAAGTACATACACCGCGACAACAAACGGAAGAAGTGTTAACACAAGATACAAGAGAGTATGACTTGCTGGAGGAACGTCAAAGATAATGAGACCTTCATCTCCAGATAGCATCAATAGCATTATTAAATAACCAAAAAGCCATCCTCCTCCAATACTCAATATCGATGCAATAATAGGTAAAATAATTCTCAAAATGAAATTCACCTCCTTCTCATATCAAAATCGGAATAACTTACAAATAATTGAATAGAGAATTGAACAAATTGAAAATATATTTTCACTACTTATTTCATCTGAAATATAAGGAATTATTAATATATCGCTAGATTTAGAGCCTGTTTATTTTAAATCAAAAAAAACTACCTCCTGCCGTATCATCCAGCAAAAGATAGTCCTTTTCTCTACCACTTCATTCCGTCACCTACACCAGTTTCTTCCGAATATACCCCGAGATCAGGTCAATTATCGTGATCATCACGATAATGCCGAGCAATATAATGCCGACACGCGGCCAGTTGCGTGTGCTGAGTGCAAAAATCAGCGGTGTTCCGATCCCGCCTGCGCCGATCACACCGAGGATCGTGGCAGAACGAACATTAATTTCGAACCGATACAACGTATAGTTCAGGAAACCCGGGATAACCTGCGGCAAGATGGCAAACCAGAGTTGCTGCAACCGGGTCGCTCCGGAAGCCAGTAACGCTTCGGACGGGCCGTAGTCAATATTTTCAACCTCATCCGCGTACAGTTTACCCAGCATCCCGATCGAGTGAAGTCCAAGGGCTAACACCCCTGCGAATGATCCGGGACCTACGGCCTTAATGAACAAGAGGGCCATAATAATCTCGGGAAACGTACGGATGAAACTAAGCATCATTTTACCCGCACCCGAGATCGCCCGATGTCCACTCATATTCCGTGCAGACCAGAAAGCGAACGGGATACAGAGCACAGCGGAGATCACAGTACCCAGCACAGAAATCGCCAGAGTATCCAGCAGTCCGCGCAGCAAATCCTCGCCTTCCGGCAAATAAACGAAATTCCAGTCGGGCGAGAAAATACCCGCAATAATAGCTTTCATGATCTGTCCGGCGGTTTCCTTGAATCCGGTAAAGGGTACGCCCGCAAGCGCCCATGCATAGACCAGAATTAACAGCAGAATGATAAGCCAGCGCAGCGGATTTTTCCGTGGTTTGGGTCTTGGCCGAATACGGCTCGCTTCATTTTTCATCATAACAATTTCTCCCGCAGCTTAGTGCTCACATAGTCGATAATCAGAACGATGGCTAGTGTGAAAATAATAATGGTATTCGTCTTGTCATACTCCAGGAATCCAAGTGTCGCTTCGTAATAAAGTCCGATACCACCCGCTCCGACGAGTCCAAGGATGGCGGCGGCACGTACGTTAATTTCGAAGGCATACAGCACATAAGACGTGAACTGGGCTGCCAGTTGCGGAACGACACCATAGACAATAAGCTGAATACGGTTCATGCCCACAGCGGTCATCGCTTCAAGCGGCCCTTTATCGATCGTCTCCAGCGTTTCATAGGTGAGCTTGGCGATCAGACCTACCGAGAATACAGCCAGTGCGAGAATACCCGGAACCGGCCCCAGTCCAAATACAGCAACGAACAACGCTGCCAGTAGCAAGTCAGGAACCGTACGAATCAGATTTAATAGAAAGCGTGCCGGATAATAGATCCAGCGGCTCGGCGCCAAATTACCTGCACAGATGATGGAAATAGGAATAGCAATGATTGCACCGATGGTTGTCCCGAGCAAAGCCATACGGATCGTCTCCAGCATGCCCTGTACGATATTGTCAAAATAACTCCAGCGCGGCGGAAACATCTCCTTCAGCAGCTTCCACATCTCCGGGCCACCCGTGAACAGTTCTGCAAAGCTCGCATCCGTCTGCTTGGCGCTCGCCCACAAGAGTAGCACAATGATGACTAGCGTCAGTAGATGTTTGGTCTTCCCCGGTGGTTTGGGGCGATTCACGATCTGCTTCGGGCTTGAGCCAGGTTCCTTGCCTGCACCTGAGCGCCCTTCATGTTCAAGTGAAACGTTGGATTGTCCTTTCATACCAGCACTTCTCCCTGCTCATGCACAGCCTGCTTGTCCAACAACTCATCCGCCAGAATCGGTCTGCCGTAAATTTCAGCAAAACGCTCATCCGTCGCTTCTTCCACCGGACCATCAAATACAACCTCTCCTGCCCGCAAACCAACAATACGTGTCGCATATTCTCTCGCCAGATCAATAAAGTGCAAATTAACAATCGTGGTAATGCCGAGATCCTGATTAATCCGTTTGAGGTCATCCATGACCTGTTTCGTTGTCAACGGATCGAGTGAAGCCACCGGTTCATCGGCCAAAATAATTTTGGCTTCCTGAGCGAGTACACGGGCAATCGCCACACGCTGCTGTTGTCCACCAGACAACTGATCTGCACGAGAGTAAGCCTTCTCCGAGATATTCACCCGATCCAATGCATCAAAGGCCAGTTCTACATCCTCTTTCGGAAAACGACCCAAAATGGTACGAAGTGTGGAATGGTACCCCACCCGACCAGCCAGTACATTGCGCAACACGCTGGATCGTTTCACCAGATTGAAGCTCTGGAAGATCATGCCGATATCCCGGCGGATCAGACGCAGGCGTTTGCCTTGTGCCTTGGTAATGGAGCTACCGTTAATCAAAATCTCACCTTCACTAATATCATGCAGCCGGTTGATCGACCGCAGCAACGTGGATTTGCCTGCACCAGACAAACCGACTACCGCGATGAATTCTCCCTGCTTAAATTTCAAATTTATGTTATTGAGGCCTTTCGTGCCGTTTGCATACGTTTTGGTCACGTTGTGAAGCTCAATCATCGCGTTAATCCTTCTTTCATCCATAATATTTATCGATATAAGTTGAACTAAAGGATGATTTACACAGGCACTTCGATGACAGAATAACCTTACAATCGCTGTTATCCCCAGATTTTTTTGATCCCCTTTTCTAAAAGGGTAAAATCCGGTGATAAAGGCGAACGCTCCGCTTTTCCAGGTTTTTTCTGCCCTCTCCGTTGTTGTGTAAATTAAAAGTTCAACATATATCGTTTCCGCTGTTCCCTAGCAGAAACTTATAATAACGGCACAAGCCAGAACAGCGTCAATTACGCTGAACTGGCCTGTTCACTGTGCAAAGTCACGAATGGCTTGTTGGAACGAAAAACTACTCGGTTTTCACTTTCTCGTTATACTGGCGAACGATATCGAACTTGCTGTCATCGGACTCCACATAACCTTCGTGCGTGTAGATTTCTTTGATGATCTTGTGGCCTTCTGTATCTTTACCGATATCGATGAAGGCTTGTTTGATCTTCGCTGTCCAATCTGCGTTCATGTCGGTACGAACGGCGATCGTATCGTTAGGAATAGGCTCAGTGAAAGCAAGTACTCGTGTATCTTTGAACACATTCGGGTAGTCTTTGGAAACCGTGTTACGGGCATCCTGGAAAATAGCTGCTGCATCTACGTCACCGTTCAATACGGCAAGAACAGCTTGGTCATGGCCTTTAACGGTTACAGGCTGTACATCTTTGAGCGGATCAATGCCGCGATCCAGCAACAAGGCTGCAGGCCATACATAACCAGCGGAAGACGTTACGTTCTGATAAGCCATTTTCTTACCTTTCAGATCCTCAACCGATTGGATCGGAGAGTCTTTTTTGACAATAATCATCGATTTATACGAATCTGCCAGTTGCTCTGTCGGAGCGCCAGTCTCATCATTCACACCAAAACGCTGTGCTTGCAAAATGACTTGTGCTGCTCCTTTTTCTTTCGCAAGTACATAAGCCGTCGGAGGCAGGAAACCTACATCTACTTTTTTGGAAGCCATCGCTTCGATAATCGTGTTGTAGTCCGTGGATACGCTGACTTTCACCGGGATACCCAGCTTGTCGCCAAGCAGTTTTTCCAGCGGTTTTGCTTTTGCTTCAAGGGTGTCTGCATTCTGTGAAGGAACGAATTGCACTGTCAGTTCCGTAGGTACATAACCTTCAGCGGTTTTGTCTTTCTCTGCTGTTTCGGTTGATGTGCCGGACGCGCTTGAATTGGCTTCAGCGCCATTTGACGAATTGGATGTAGCATTAGACCCACATGCACTCAGGAACAGTACCAAAATCAACAATGGTAAAAATAAAGCAGACTTCTTCAATCGAACACCCTCCAAAAGTTTTTCTGATTTTCAATACTTGTCTACTATAATTGGCAAATATTTGCGTGATGTGAAACGAAATTTGGAGTTTTGTAAAGTTTCTTGGCAGGCTGTCAACGTGACATTCTTCTGTTAAAATAGGCTCATTATCGTCGATGAATTCGGAGAAATTACGCTTGGATTAAGGCTTAACATCCGTTATTCAGGCTAGTTTTTCTGCTTCTTTCTACGGTTTATGCCATATATCTAAACTTATATATTAGAGGAGATTGTAAAATGACACGCATTCCCCCTACGACAAACTTCGATATCTTGTTCACAAGTGACCTTCACGGGGCGATTCGCCCGGTCCATTACAATACCAACGCATATCGTCATGCCGGTCTTGCTTTGCTGGCTTCCCTGATTCGGCAGGAACGTGAACGTTCGCCTGAATTACTGTTAATCGATAACGGAGACTTGCTGCAAGGCTCCCCTCTGGCTTCTTATGCAGCTTCTCATGCACCCAAAGCGCAGGCACATCCTTTTATTCACGTCTTAAATGAGCTTGGATACGATGCCGCAGTGATGGGAAACCATGAGTTTAACTATGGCCAGGAATTGTTACGCAGTGCGGTGGAAGGTTCCTCCTTTCCTTGGCTGTCTGCCAATATTGCAGAACTGCCGCTTGCTCCTGAAGGAGCAGGTATTCCGGCTTTTGGCGAACCGTATCTGATCAAGACGCTCTCGACTGGTGTAAAAATCGCCTTGCTCGGTGCAACCACCCATTACATCCCCAACTGGGAGCATCCGAAAAATATTGAAGGGCTGCATTTCATGAATGCGATGGATACGATTCGTACTTGGGTGAAGTACATTCGGGAACATGAACAACCCGACGTACTGGTGGTCAGTTATCATGGGGGATTCGAGTGTGATCTGGAGACGGGTGAACCCGCGGAGCGCTTAACGGGGGAAAATCAGGCATATGCCATCTGCCGAGAGATTGATGGCATTGACATACTACTGACGGGTCATCAGCATCGCCAATTGACCGGCGAAATCCATGGAGTAACTGTAATTCAACCAGGGTTTAATGGCAGTGGATTAGGTCAAGTGTCTGTGCAACTTCAGCAATCGCCGGACACGGGCAAATGGGTGGTAACGGAGAAAAAAGCGAAGTTGCTGTTGCTTGAGGATTACCCTGATCTAAGGCCTGATCCTGCTGTAATGAAGCTAACTAATGAGCTGGAAGCTTCGGCACAAACTTGGCTCGATCAGCCGATTGGCGAAGTAGACGGGGACGGGGATTTATCGATATCCAGTGCCACACAGTTGCGGCTTCAGGCGCATCCTTTTATTGATTTTGTACACCAGGTTCAGATGGAAGCGACAGGGGCACAGCTCTCCAATACCGCAATGCTTAGTGAAGAAGCCCGCGGATTCGGCCACCAGATTACAGTGCGTGATGTCTTGTCCAACTTCATTTACCCTAATACCCTGACTGTGCTCGAACTGAGCGGCAAGGATATTCGGGATGCTCTGGAGCAGACTGCACGTTACTTCGAACTGAACGTATCGGGGGAAGTCATCGTAAATCCGGCGTATATGCAGCCCAAACCTCAACACTACAATTACGACATGTGGGCTGGCATCGAATACGAACTGAACATCTCCAAGCCTGTAGGCAGCCGTGTCGTGAAACTGGAACGTGATGGAAAACAGCTGGAGATGGATGGTACATACTCCGTCGTGATGAACAGTTACCGCGCGGCAGGCGGTGGAGATTATGCGATGTATCCAGGCAAAAAGGTGCTACACGAAGGCGCCACGGACATGGCTGCACTAGTAGAAGATTTCATTCGCAGGAATCAGCCATTACAAGTTCGGGAAGTGCATAACTGGAAGGTCACCAACTGAAGTTTGGATTGTGGAAAACGAAAAATGAACAAGTACATGAATTAAACGAGTACGTGAAAAAGGACGGAGCCGGCTTTATCCGGTTTCGCCCTTTTTACTTTTTATGGAACGAAGACTATGGAATCACTGGTAGGATCAACATTGTTCTATTAAAACAATGAATCCGAGAGAAGCAGTACAATGAGAAAAGCCCCTAACCAGACCAGAAACAAATTTGCAGTTGCGACAGCCCACTTGCTTTTGCCCGAATGATAGAACGCCCAGCATACGAAGGAAAATAATACACCCATGGGATACGTAGCCATAAGGATTGCTGCTATCGTATCTAACAATGGGTGGTCACCAGACTCCCGATAGCCATAAAAAAACAAACTAATCATCAGTGCATACGGATAGGCTACAAGCGTTAATCCATAAATAATATTGAAGAATATAAGCCGATATGCAAGTTTGGGATTTTTCAAAACAGATGGACAACCTCCTTGTGAACAATAAACTCATTTCAGTATATCCACCTGTTCCTATCACGTCATGGTATATTTTACCATTAAAAGCATTAGTATATATCCATGTACATCTCCTTTCAAACAGCAACCTGTTTGTGCATTCTATTCACGCGTCTGTAGTGGTAAGCAAACAGGATGAGTCCCAGCGCACTTGTAATGATCTCCGTTACTGTCATAGACCAGATGATACCTGTAAGGCCATAGAATTTATGGAATACGATAATTACCGGAATAAACAGTGTACCCTGGCATATCGCCATGACATTGGTTGGTATGCCTTCTCCTGCCGCTTTGAAAATGCCTGTAAACAGTCCTGTTAATCCAGTGAACAGAGCAGAGATCAACATCGCTACCAGAATTGAACTTCCCGCCTCCAGTACGGCTACATCCGAAGAGAACAACCGAATGACAGGTTCCTTGAACATATATACAACGCCTATAAACAGAACACCAATACCGACGATATATAGCGAGGCCTGTTTATACGTGGCTTTTAAACGACCAAACTTCTTACTCGCGAAACTGTGTGCCACCAGTGGGATAATCCCCATAAAGATCCCCATTGCAAGAAACTCGGGAAGCTGTACAACCCGTAAAGCAATACCGAATCCCGCGACTACGTTTTCTCCATAGATCATGGCATAATGGTTCAGTAGTAGTGTAGATACAATTAGAAAAGAGGTCTGTAGCAACTCGGAAACTCCGATTTTGAATACTTCCATCTGGTCTTTGACCTGAAGTTTCCAATGTCCCAGAAACCCTCTCAAATTCTCGCTGCGGCGGGACAAAAACCAAACATAATAGGCCGCGGAACATGCATTGGCTAATACAATGGATAAGGCGGCTCCAATCACATGCCAATTCAATATCAGAATCAACAGCACATCCAGAACGATGCTGGCTGCAATACTGATAAACATACCGATCATAGATTCTTTGGATGCGCCTTCCGAGCGAACCAGCTGTTCCAGTGTAAAATTGAGAATAACGATAGCCCCGCCTGCCAAAAGTGTAATGGCATATTGACTGGTGTATTCATATACAGCCTGATCCGCTCCCAGTCCCTGAACAATGGGTGAGGTGAATAACCAGGCAATCAGGGCAATGAGCAAACCAATACCCAAGCTGGAATAAAAGGAATACCCTGCAACTCGTTTCGCTTTTTCCTGCTCCCCTGTTGCCGCTAAACGTGTAATGAATGTGCCACCTCCGACCCCGAACATATTGCCAAAAGCCATTAATACCGTAAAGATCGGCAGTCCCAGCGTAATGGCGCTAAACATGCCCGTATCATGAACCAGACCGATAAAAAACGCGTTGATGAGGTTGTACAATGTCCCCGCAGACATACCAAGCATCATCGGAATGGACAGATGCATAATCGATTTGTGGACAGGCGCTTTGTCCAGATAATAGGAGTTTGAATGTTTTTCTTTCATGGTAACTTCCACCTTTCTTAACCCTTTAACAATTAGAGTTCTAAGTATTTGTTTAAAAAAATACGAATCGAAGTTCATAATATTCTGCAAAGAAATATACAGCTTGATGCATTTACGTTCATAATTACATTTACAACTACAGCCACAATAACAGCTACATTTACAACTTGATTAATAGAACATTAATAGTTTGAATTCTAAGTTTTTGCTGAAGAGCAGTTCATCTGCTCTATACATCCCCAGTTACCGTAATCAAACTTATAAATTCTGATTAACCTTGGTCAGCAAACGCATCAATGTTGCCTGCTCTTCATCCGTCAAACTTTTCACGATCTCGTTCTCCACGGTCGCAAACATCTGCTCTATATCTTGAATCACCTGCTCGCCCTTCGGCAGCACATACAGATTCTTTTGCCGTTCATTGTCAGCAGGAATTTTTCGAACGATATAACCGTTCTTCTCCAGTCCTTTTAACATACTTGTAATCGTTGCATCTCTGCGATTGAATGCGTCAGCCAGATTTTTCTGAATTAATCCTTCGTCCTGATGCTCGTAGATATATCCAATGATTCTTCCTTGCTGTGCGTTCAATCCCAGTTCGTTAACCTGCTCATCGGCTTTGCGTTTGATCTTGATTCCAATCGTTTGAAACAGATCCGAATACGGCGTATTTTCGCGCATGAATTCTCTCCTTCCTGTTTTTCTTTCTCTTTAATTTGTTTCATCACTGTTCGCTTACTTACTTACTTACTTACTTACTTACTTACTCGAACAGATCAAATATCTAAATATTAGATATCTAACTATTCATGAGCTAAATATACAACTGTGACTTCCTCTCTGTCAAGGATCAATATCTTTTTCTTCACTGCACATATCAACATATATAAAAAGGATTGAAGCCCCCTTCCGAGCTCCAATCCTTCTGCTGTTACATCGCTAGCCTAAGTCCCACTCTCCTGCTTGCTTCATGCCAGCCTACACTCTACTGTGCTTTCTTCCGCAGTTGGCTGTTATACAGATCACTATAAAATCCACCCTGTTTCAGCAGCTCATCATGTGAACCCTGCTCCAGCAGTTTCCCGTCCTTAAGTACCAGAATCCGGTCGGCCTGACGAATCGTATTCAGCCTGTGGGCAATAACAAAGCTGGTGCGGCCATGCATCAGACGTTCCAATCCCTCCTGAATTTTGATCTCAGTCACCGTATCAATGCTGCTGGTCGCCTCGTCCAATACCAGAATGGACGGATCAGCCAGGATGGCCCGGGCAATAGCAAGCAATTGCTTTTGTCCTTGGCTAATACCGCTCCCATCCGCTTGAAGCACCCGGTCATACCCGTTCTTCATTCGCATAATAAAGGAATGTGCATTCGCCAGCTTGGAGGCAATCTCCACTTCTTCATCGGTTGCATCCAGACGTCCGAACCGGATATTTTCACGAATCGTTCCCTGGAATAAAAATGAATCCTGCAATACAAACGCCATGTGCGACCGCAGGTTTTCCCGCCGAATGGTTGTCATCTTGTGCCCATCGACGGTAATCGTTCCACTTGTCGGATCATAAAAGCGGGACAGAAGTTGAATCAGCGTTGTTTTGCCTGCTCCTGTTGGACCGACCAGCGCAATCATCTCGCCCGGCTTTGCTTCAAAACTGATGTCACGCAGAATATCACGACCCTCATCATATCCAAAGGAGACTTTATCAAACCGAACGTTGCCCTGAATATTATCCAAGGCAATGGCAGCCCCTTCATCCTTGGATTCCTCATCCTCATCCAGCACCTCGAACACCCGCTCTGCCCCTGCGATCGCAGACAACAGCGTGTTCCACTGATTCGCCAGATCGTTCAACGGACGTGTGAATTGACGCGCGTACTCCACAAAAATAATGATAACCCCTACCGTAACGGAACCCTGTATCGCCAAAATACCGCCAATCCCCGCGACGATTGCAAAGCTCAGGTTGTTGAGTCCATTCATCAGTTTGGGAATAAAACCTGAAATCGTCTGTGCCCAGAATGCGGAAATACGAATGCGCATATTACGCTCCTCAAAGCCGCGAATGACCCGTTCTTCCTGCGAAAAGGCCTTGATGATCCGCTGTCCGGATAACGTTTCCTCAATATAACCGTTGAGTTCCCCCAGATTTCGCTGCCGCTCTTTAAAAAGCGGACCCGTTCTGCGCGTTATCCAGCGCATCCCCAGAGCCATTAGAGGTACAACAATAAATGTGAGTAACGTGAGCAACGGGCTGAGCCACAACATCACACCTAATGTGCCGATTAGCGTTAACACACTCGAAAAAATCTGAATCGCTGAGCTGTTCAGCGTACTGCTGACGTTCTCAATATCGTTGGTGACCCGGCTCATAATCTCACCTTGCTGGCGCTTCCCAAAGAACGGAATCGGCAGCTTATGCAGATGAGCAAACAGATCATAACGCATACGGAATACGGTCTCCTGCGCAATTTCAATCATCCAAATATTCTGGAGCCAGGATGTGAGTGAAAAGAGCACATACACCGCTACCAGTCCGAGTAGAAACCAAGTCCAACTTGAACTGGGCACATCTCCAGAGATAAATTGGTCCACTGCTACACCGACCATATAAGGCCCAAGCAGAGCCAGCGCAGAGCTGGCAAATACCATCAGAAGCACAAGTGAAAGCTTGACTTTGCGGCGTGAGAGGTAACTCCAGATCCGACCAAGCGTGCCTGACCAGTTTTTGGCTCTCACTTTTGGTTTACGCCGACCCCCTGAACGGAGTGACTCGGAATCCAGAACAGGCTGTGGCTGACGGAAAGGCTCAATGAGTGCTTTGAACATACTGTGCGCCCTCCCCATATTGTGATTCATGAATTCGGCGGTATAACTCCGACGACTCCATCAAGTCTTCGTGTTTTCCCTGTCCAATCAGGCGTCCATCATCCAGGAGCAGAATCAGATCGGCGGAAGTGGTTGAACTGATCTTCTGTGTAATCAGAAACGTTGTGCAGGAGAGATCTTCAAGTGCATCTAGAAGTCTGCCTTCAGTAGCTACATCGAGCGCACTTGTGCTGTCATCCAGAATAAGAATGCTTGGACGGCGCACCAAAGCTCTCGCAATGGAGAGGCGCTGCTTTTGTCCGCCCGAAAGGTTAACCCCCCTCTGACCGAGCAACGTATCATACCCGTTCGGCAACTGCTCAATGGTCTCATGGATCTGAGCCCGCTTGGCCGCTTCCACAATCTCTTCCATCGTGGCATCTTCTCGTCCCCAAGCAATGTTTTCACGCACAGAACCCGTGAACAGTACGACTTCCTGAGGAACATAACCAATCGCTTTACGAAGGGTCGGCAGATCCAGCTCGGATGCATCTGTAGCATCAATGCGCACCTCACCTTGTTCTTCCGTATACAAACGTGGAATGAGTTGCACCAGCGAGGATTTTCCTGATCCGGTAGCTCCCATAATCGCAATCCGCTCACCTGCTTTTGCAGAGAACGTAATATCTTCCAGCACTTTAATCTCGCTGTTGGGATAACTGAAACCCACTCCGCGGAACTCAACTTCACCTTGTACGGTACGCTGCTCCTGCTTATGCTGATCGGAGCCATAGCTATGCACATGATTCAATGAACTTTGGGTATCCGTGTGTCCGGCCTGTTCCCGTTGACCCGTACGCTCCGTCTCTGACGTATCCTCGGTTTCAAACACTTCATTCAGACGCTGTGCTGAAGCGCTCGCCCGGGAAAAGGTGACCAAAATCCATGAGAGTGCCGACATTGCTCCAATGGTACGTAGCAAATAGTTAATAACCGCAACGACTTCACCCACGGTTGCCGAACCTGATACGATATCCTTTCGTCCAAACCAAAGCACGGCGATAATACAACCGTTCATCATCAGCAGCATGAATGGCATCGTGGTCTCCGTCAGGCGAAGCGCGGAGATCGTGCCTTTCATCAGCTTGCCGCTGAAGCTGGCAAAGCGTTCAATCTCGTGGCCCATCCGTACAAAAACACGGATCAGCCGGATGCCTGTCAGATTCTCCTGGATGACACCGTTCACGGCATCCAGTCTGCGCTGCACATTGCGGAACAGCAGCGCTGCCTTTTTAATCATCCAGATCACAACAACAAGCAACACCGGCACCATAACAACAAGCAACAATCCCAGCCTCGGACTGACCACCACTGCCATAATCATGCTCCCAATCACTACAAGCGGAACACGGGTCATGAAGCGAAGACTCATAAAGATGGTATCCTGCACCTGGGTCACATCCCCGGTTAACCGGGTGATTAGCGATGATGTCGCAAAACGGTTAAACACGGCATAGGAAAACGTTTGCATCTTGTCGTACAACTTCTCTCGCAGATCATACCCGAATCCAAGACTCGCATGTGAGGCAAAAAATGAACTTGCAATTCCGGCGGCAAATGCGATGACCGCACTGCCAACCAGCACGCCCCCCCACATCCATACGACGGCCAGGTCTCCCTGCTGGATGCCGTTATCAATGATTTTCGAGATCAGATAAGGCTGAGCCAGCTCCACCGTTAATTCAATCAGCATCATAACTAACGCTGCAATGGCGGCGACCCGGTACTTTTTCAAGTGAACGAACAGCTTGAGCATTCCCATTCCTCCGGCCCGGAGCACGTTACTGGCGATACCGCATTACAATCACACCATCAGCTCCGTTATTCTCTTTCTTTAAAGCTATGTAAAATTTCACGTAACCAATACGACTATTATATCGCATTTTCCATCTGCACACCGTTATGTTCTTCTCATTCTTAGTATTAACCTCAAATTTTAACCTGCAATCGACTGCTCAAAAACATGCTGGCTTATCAAAATAAAATACCCGAGGCAGCGTCGCCCGTTGCCTGGGCATCCTTTTACAGCTGTTTTAACGCGGTGCCCACGTACTCACGGCGCTCTCTCACATACGTGCGAATCTTCTCCGGTTCATTCAGAAAAACATTCATGGGCCACTTCATATAAGGGTCGTTCTCTACATCTTCCCGAATTCCATCGTGTAATCGATATACTAACGGCATGATTCTTTTCTCCGTAAAGGTACCCTCCAAATGTTGTTTCATCAGCTTCTTATACTGCTCACGGAACGTGCGGAATGCGAGCAAACGCCCCGTAAGTTTATTGTACCCCTGAATGCGAACCAGATTCGGATTGACCTTGGCGCCGTAACAATTCCTCCCCCAAGTCCCTTCGTAATCCCAAGGAAGGATACCGTATTTTCCACTTTTCACTTTTTCGTACCATGTATAGTTCTGATGGAATCCGTCAAAGTTGCCTGTCAGTACAGCGCCGCTCAACCATCGCAAATAGTTATCGATATCCACCCGCGATTGTAAAAAACGAAACAGATCCATCTTGGACTTCATATTCAATTGTTGAATAAACCTGCGTAGCCTTTGGCGGTCCTCTGTATTGCCGCGGATCAGGCTGTATCCAGATAACTGGCTGTTTTCTGAATGAGTTGATCCGGTTGATAATGCAAAATTGGCATTGTCGTTGACGGCATAGAAAATACTCCGAACAGGCATTCTCCGCTGGCGAAAATAAGAAGACTTCACGCCTTCAATTCTTACATACACCCCTGCGAGTTGATCATTGAGATAAAGTACACAGTGGCGCGTAGCAGGCGCCGGAACCCGAATGGATTCAAAGAACTGGAATGAGAGTGCGTTCCGTAACAGTGAAGGGTCATCATATTCCGCATTGAAGTGGAACGTACGGCTTGCCGTGCGAATCTCGAATGATTTTTTCTCATAAGCGCGTGTATGCCCACCCCGGTACCGAATTCGAATGGGAAGCTGCTTGCCGTCCATCTGCATCGTGCCGTTCACAAACGTTTCTGACCATATGTTCGATGTTAATCGCTGGTATTCATTCGTCGACACATGGATGTGGTAGACAGGTAGAGTCATTTCCATCCGCCTTTCGGTCACCTGTGAGTTAAGCCCGTAGGCTATTACATCATCCTATGCACAAGCACAGCAGACCGTAAGGGCGAATGCACAGCCCATTTATGGAACCATCCGCGAAGTCACAATGTAAATATGCTGAAAACATATCACACTAATCTATAAATTACCATTTTTCTCATAGATTACTGCCAATTTGCTATACAAATGGTTGTCTGCTGGTTCCTCAGATGCTAGGTACACATATGATTAAACTACAGACAGACTCCAATGACGAGTGGCAGGGATTCAACAAACATCAACGAACAACCGTCAGCGGCCTATCTGAACTTATATCTGGGAAGGGGCAAAATACAATGTCTATGAATGGTCAGGGAATGAGAGGTTTGGTTGGAAGAGAAGTCAAGATTAATCGTGGTGGACCCGATTCAATCCAAGGCACATTAATGGATGTACGCTGGGACTACATGGCTGTGAGCTGCAAAGAAGGTATGGTGTATGTGAATGATGCTCATGTCAAAAGTATTACTGACACAGGTCGTTCCGGCGGAGCCAGAGGACCTATGGGGAATCCGATTCCGGCGAACACATTCCTTGGCGTTATGCAGGCACTTCGCTTCCGTCCTGTACAGATCAACCGTGGAGGCCCGGAAAAAGTGGAAGGCATTCTGGCCGATGCCAACCAGAATCAATTAATTCTGACGATGAAAAATCAGGAGATCATACGTATTCCTTTACAACATGTGAAATCCGTCTCTCTGGTTCGCGGAAGCAGCAACAACAACAATAACAACGGCAACAACGGTAAAAACACAAGCCAAGGGAATAAAACACAAAATACGCAGTCTGGCGGCAATCGTTCCCAAGGGAATCGCAGTGCAGGCAACCAAGCGTGCGGTAACAAATCACAGGGAAATAAATCGGGCAACAACAAGTCGCGTGGCAATCAGTCTCACGGGAATAAATCGGGTGGTAACAAGTCTGGTGGTAACAAATCACGGGGAAATCAATCTCGCGGAAATAAGTCTGGTGGCAAACGGTAATTAGAGAAGAACAAGGAGCTAAGTTACTACCAGTTTAAAGGGGGGAATGATCATGCTGATCTTTATCGCAATCGTCTTGACAGGTGTGCCTTTGTATTGGATTGTTATGCCGGGCAGGCCCACTTCGACTCATGAACATCTGAAACAGTCTTCACAAGGACTTCTCCCCCTGGGAGGTGAATCACAGTAAATGCCTGATTACCAGTTGTGGTTAACCTTCGGGGTATTTATCATCACTGTCATTTTCCTGATGTGGCGGCCTGGCGGATTAAATGAATCTATTCCCACTTCGCTTGGCGCGCTGCTTCTTATCCTGACCGGTGTAAGCAGTTTGGGGCATATCCTGGGCATTTTCGAAATTGTATCTGGCGCAGCGATTACGATTCTTTCCACCATTGTCATGTCCATTATTCTGGATAGCATCGGCTTCTTTCGCTGGATCGCTGTGAACATGATTGAAAAGGCACGAGGTTCCGGCTTCCGATTGTTCTGGCTGATTCTATTACTTTGTTTTCTCATGACCATCTTCTTCAACAACGACGGTAGCATTCTGATCACTACCCCCATCATCATTCGAATCTGTTCCATGTTACGTCTCAAAATTCATCAGCAGTTGCCCTACCTCATCTCTGGTGCACTCATCGCTACAGCTTCCAGCGCTCCGATCGGACTCAGTAATCTCGCTAACCTGATTGCTTTAAAGATGGTTGGATTAAACCTGAACACCTACACTCAGATGATGTTTGTACCATCCATGCTCGGAATTATTGCTATGACTTTGCTGTTACTCTATTATTTTCGCAGAAGCATACCCAAAGTTATTCATCAGTTCCCCGTATCCATGCAAAGTTCATCTGGATCAGGCTATCACCCACTGCAGACAACAGAATCCGAATCGGATAACTCCAAAACAAATGTAGACTGGTGGTTGTTCCGTGTCTGTATCGGGATTGTTGTGTTGATCCGGGCAGGATACTTTCTGGCTGAGCAAATCGGCGTACACATGGAGATTGTCGCCATTACCGGTGTGGTTATGATGCTTGCTGTACGGTGGTATCGTACACGATCGGGACTGAAAGATGTCGTCACACAGACGCCGTGGCATATTCTTCTCTTTGCCTTCAGCATTTATATTATTGTGGACAGTCTTCACCGAGCCGGGATGACAACATGGATTACCGAATTCACAGGCCCGATTGCCGAAAGAGGCAATGCCAGTCTGATTGCTGTATCCGGGTTATTACTAACGGTGCTGTCTAATTTGTTCAACAACTTACCCTCGGTCATGATTGGAACATTCGCTGTTACTGACCTTCATTTGAGCGATACTCAACTTCATCTAGCATATCTCGCTAATATACTAGGCAGTGACATCGGTGCATTATTAACACCCATAGGCACACTTGCCACCTTAATCTGGATGTATATATTACGGACCCACCATATTCGGGTCTCATGGAAACAGTATATGAAAGTAACCTTCATTGTGATACCCATCAGTTTAATTATCAGCCTATTTTCCTTATATATCTGGGTGGCTATGCTGTATTGAGAGGAGGTATACTGTGAAATCTGCAACGACGTGGTTAGGTAAAACGATAGAGTTTGAATTATCCGGCTGTAAACTGCCTATTCAGGGCGAAGTCATTGATGCAGGAGAGGATATCATCGTTGTCTACGGGAATCAGCGCTACATTTATGTGCCGCTTCATCATATTCAAACGTTGCATTTTACAAAATCAGAGGAAACTTCGACTAGCCTGAACGTACCTGCACCCGATCCCGAAATGGACCATGACAACATCTCTTATCGAAAAGTACTAATGAATGCTCGCGGAAGATTTAGTGAAATTTCCATTGGTCAGCGAACGCTACACGGTTATATTACCAGCATCATGAACGATTATTTTATCTTCTATTCTCCGTTGCATCATTCGGTTTATGTTTCCATCCATCATCTGAAATATATTATTCCTTCCCCCACCAATAGCAGGCCATTCGCGATGGAACATCAACATTTTCCCATACAGCCATCATCCATCTCACTCTCTCGCACACTCGATCAACAGCTGCAAAAAATGGCCGGAGAACTCGTCATCCTAAATCTGGGTTACAAACCCGAACAGACAGGATTGCTCAAAAGTATCAACGACAAGTTGCTTGAATTCATTGATGCTGAAGGTAGTGCGCGGTTCATGCACACCAGCCATGTTCAAACGCTTCATTTACCTTAATATTTAAAATAGAACGCAAACAGGGATATTCCGGAAAATGGCACCGCAGCCTGGAATATCCCTGTTTCATTTGTTTTTGTAGACCTTAACCTGTTAATCTGTGCGCTGGCGATTTTATTGTCTATATAATTGCTTATTTAATTCCTTTAGCCTTCGCCATGTGCTCAGCCCGAATCTGATGATCCGTTGAATTCACTGTGTTCAGCATGTTCCAGATCGCCTGAGTGTCCTGTTCTTGATACAAGATCTCCGGAAGTTCTGTCTCCAGTCTTTCTGTTTTGCGCTGAATGGTATCCACTAATTCATGGTCATAAATAATCATTTCATCGGAATTGACATACCTTACGGCTGGATCAACACTGATCCGACAGCGATTCGTGAACGTCACCATGGAAACCAGCCGAACACGCTTGTAATCCCCGAGATGTGCCTGAATCGCTTCAACATGGGCGCGGTGTTGCATGAGCGGATTATACATTTTGACCCTGCTGCTGCTCACGGACCAATTCGCTTCGCGGCGTCCCCCACGAATCTCTCCAGTTGTCAGATTCCGGGTTTCGATGACAAAGATCGCCCGCGGGCCAATCACGACATGATCAATCTGGGAATATCCCGAACGTGACTTTGGATTGGTAACCAGCAGATCGTTCAACACTTTATATTCACTGGGCAAACCAAGCAGTAATTCAGCGGTTGTTGGTTCTTGCGGTGTACTGATCCAATCGGGTTCAGACTTCTTCTTTTTGCGCCGACTACGAGCCAGACGGGGAGGAATTGCTGTAACTGGCGGCAGAGCCGAAGCTGCAACAGAATCGGTAAGCGGGCTCACAAGCTCTGGCTGCGTCTTGAACAGAGACCAAATTTTCTTGAACATGGGCAAGCTCCGTTCTATTTGGAATGGTTAATGAAATATGGCTTATGAATTATGGTTTATGTAGATGTTTAGTACCTTGTACATGAAAACTTCTATACCTTATGTCGGATAAAGTCGAACAAAAATAAAGAGACATTAGCCAAATTCATTGTTTCGTTAAATGCGCACGACATTATATACCCAAACCTGCGACTTTAGACGCACATCAAATCCACAATAGTCCATATCAAATCCCTAACAAGTTCATTTCAAATCCCTATCAAGTTCATTTCAAATCCATATGAAGTTCCCTTCAATTCCAAAATATAAAGAAAAAGCAGCATCCCCTTTTCCCTAAGCAAAAGAGTCCGCTGCTGTCTTCCCATGTTCGTCTTCTACGCCTGGAGATAGTACGTGTACAGC
Source organism: Paenibacillus cucumis (ex Kampfer et al. 2016) (assembly GCF_019748695.1). NCBI lineage: Bacteria > Bacillati > Bacillota > Bacilli > Caryophanales > Paenibacillaceae > Paenibacillus > Paenibacillus cucumis (ex Kampfer et al. 2016). The sequence continues at coordinate 57,970 of NZ_JACLIC010000024.1, forward strand.
ACTTGTGTACCTTTCTCATCCAAGCCATTCTTCGATATTTCCTGATAGAGCGATTCCGCCAGAGCCAGTCCCGGTGTGTTCATGCCCATCGCTTGAGCAGACTCCAGTGCAATACCCATGTCTTTGATAAAATGTTTCACATAGAATCCAGGCTCATAATCGCCTGCGATCATGCGCGGACCCAGGTTGCTGAGGGACCAGCTTCCGGCTGCACCGGTCGCAATACTCTTCAGCACATTCTCCGCGTCCAGTCCCGACGTCTTGGCATAGGCGAGTGCTTCGCATACGCCGAGCATGCCAGAAGCGATGGCAATCTGGTTGCACATTTTGGTATGCTGTCCGGCGCCGGGCTTGCCTTGCAGCACAATATTGGTGCCCATCTGCTCAAAGATTGGACGCACCGCTTCGAAAGCTTGCGCGTCACCACCCACCATAATGGACAGCCTGCCGTCCCGTGCGCCGATGTCGCCGCCGGATACAGGCGCGTCCAGGGCATGCAAACCTTTAGCCTCCGCAGCTTCGGCGATGCGTGCAGCCAGCAGCGGGCTGGAAGTCGTCATGTCAATCAGGGTTGAACCTGATTGGGCATGAGCAACAAGCCCGCCTTCCCCCAGATAAATCTCCTCGACATCCTTGGGATAACCGACCATGGTGATGATTACATCACAAGCAGCAGCCAGTTCTGCCGGCGTTCCATGCCAAACAGCTCCTTCCTTCACGAGCGCTTCTGCCTTAGCGGCAGTGCGCGTGTATACATGAAGCGGATAGCCTGCACGCTGAATGTGACCAGCCATGCTTTTTCCCATAACGCCTGTTCCAATAAAGCCTACTTTAATCTCTTCAGGTGATTTAGTTGATTGTGTCATCGCAAGTTTCCTCCCTGTTCTTGAGTGATCCATAGTGATTTTGGGTGATGCATCGTAAGATTGGGTGCTACAAGTGCTTGTCCATAGCTCTGTTGAAGCGGATGCGGATACTGCGGCGAGCGCGGACAGAGACAACGATGCGAGTGAGTAAGTGGTTACTGATGCTATCATTCTCTAACGATCACCAGGAACGCTATTTGAGCAATATCACACCTTTTTATATTCTAACGATCTCAGGAGACCTTATTTCGGAGAATTGGTTCAAAAATGGGCGTTAATCTTGTCTTTTCAGCAAAATAAGGCTTCTGGTGATCGTTAGGATTCCAGAACTCCCCATTTCGCTTAAATAAGCTCATCTGAGATCGTTAGAATATTTAAGTGGTGAGCGAGAGCTCCCTAAACCTACAATCGATTCAAAATTACTCCTACACTCTGAATCCTCCACGATAATCCTCATCCTGCATAACCTGATAGGTAGCTCATTCCTTATACTCGATACCTATCTTATGCCTTACACTCCATACCTTATGGCTTACTACTCATTCCGTACACACGATACCTACCTTATACCTCACACTTCACTTCTCATCCCTTATACCTCTTACCTTGACCTATTCCTTATATCGTATATGTTATAGCTTTCTTTCCCCTCCGTCCATCTCGGGCTGATTTTTCTGTGAAAAAATCTGAAAAACGAATCATTTTCTCATAGACTGTACAATCTAACGAAAACACATCGAAATGAGAGGGGATGGACATGAGTCAGGAAAAAGGACAGATCACCATCTGGTTATCCATCTCCATTATTTTGCTCAGTGCCGGGCTAGTCTGTCACGTCTTGTCTGTCCCCGCCATTCTGGATGTGGCCGGAAGAGATGGCTGGCTCTCTGTTCTCGCTGCAGCGCCATTGTTCATGCTGTTCCTGGGTATGATGTACATCATTATCCGCCGTATTCGCGGACAGCGGTTGACCGATTGGATCACGCGTGAGTTCGGCGTCGTTCCCTCCTGGATCTTTCGCATTACTGCGGTCTTGTTGCTCTTCTCGCTAGGGACACACACCTTATATGAAACCACCAACTGGACGGTATCCACCTATCTCCCTTTTACACCGACCTATGTGCTGGCTGGTGGAGGTGCCCTGGTTGCTGCCTGGTCAGCAGCCAAAGGCATTCGTTCAATCGCGATGACTTCCAGTATCCTGTTGCCCTTGGTCATTCTGCTTGGCTACTTTGTCATGTCGGCCAATATGAAATACAAAGATTACAGTCAGCTCTTCCCCATCATGGAACATGGCTGGACTCCCGTCATCCGAGGAATGATTTACTCTCTAGCGGGACTCATGGAAATTTGGGTGTTGATGCTCTTCCAACATGACATTAAAGGCAAACTACGCTGGTGGCATGTGTTGTTGCTTGGCCTCTTCATGATCAGCATGGCACTGGGACCTACGCTCGGAGCCATTGTTGAATTCGGGCCAGAAGAAGCGGCGAAACAGCGGAACAGTCCATACGAACAATGGAAACTCGTCAATATCGGCAAACTGTTTCAGCACGTTGATTTTCTCTCGATCTACCAATGGCTCAGTGGTTCATTTGCACGTGTTGCCATCTCCATGTACCTGATTGTTGATCTGCTGGATATCCGCAGACCTAAGAAACGCTACATCACCATCCTCTGTCTCACGCTGATCATGTGCGCTTTGGCCATTCAGTGGTGGCGCATTGATTACGTTGATTATTATGTCGATCACATTCAATTTCCAGCCATGCTCTCTTACGTGGCAATCATCACCACTCTTTTGACACTGGCCGCTCTTATTCATAAAAAGGACAAGGAGGCTCCTGCTCATGGCTCAAACGCCGCGAACGAAACCAACCCGTCCAGGGACTAAACCGTTCCGTATCGATCAGCATCATCTGGAAACTTTTTTTGCAGGCTCCGATGATGTTATTATCGACAGCCACCGGCTTGGTGACGGACAGATGAAGCTCGTTGTCGCTTATTGCAGCGGCATGGTCGATACACAGATTATCCATGACATCATCTTGCCGGAAATGAAACGAACCTACGACATCACACATTTCATTCACAAGCCTGACATTGAAAAAAATATTAACCTGCAATGGAACAGCGTTGACCTTGATGATGCGCAGTATGGAACGGAGCTAATATCGCTTCGTGTTTTTGAAGGGCATCTGCTCCTATGCCTTCCCTCTCTGCAGACCATGTGGAGCATCGATATCTCCAATATGGCTACACGAACACCAGAAGAGTCAACGACAGAAGTCTCGATCCGCGGAGCAAGGGATGGTTTTATCGAACCACTTGCTGTCAATGTATCCTTGATTCGCAGCCGGTTGCGTACGGCCGAACTTGCATGCAGTATCGAACTCATCGGATCACGTTCAGCAACCAAAGTGGCTCTGATGTATATGAAAAACATTGCCAACCCAGCGTTGATCAAGGATATAAAACATCGTCTCCATGCCATTCAAACTGAACGTCTTATGACAGCGAATGATCTGGAAGAGTTGCTCTCACCTGCCAAGATCACCTTGTTTCCATTGACGCATTACACGGGTCGACCTGATTTTGCATCGGAATGCTTGCTAAGCGGTCGCTTCGTTCTGATCGTAGACGGTAATCCCAGTGTGATTATCGGGCCTGTAAACCTGTTTCTGTTACTCAAATCACCAGAGGATGCCAGCTTCCCCTTCCTTCCGGTGAATATGGGGCGCTTGCTTCGATTCATCGGTCTATTTGTCACTATATTTTTGCCCGGTTTCTATATCGCGCTGACTTCTTTCCATATGGATCAAATTCCGTTTCCCCTCGTCGCAACGATATCTGTCGGCCGCATGGGGCTTCCTATGGAGTCTGGCATTGAGATGTTTCTCATTATGCTGCTTATGGAGCTGTTCCGGGAAGCAGGCGTCCGTTTGCCCAGCGCCATTGGACAGACGCTAACCGTCGTCGGTGGTCTGATTATCGGAGATGCAGCCATTCGGGCCGGTATGGTCTCTCCGCTCATGATTGTCGTCATCGCCGTTACCGTTGTAGCTGGAGCAACCATTGTCAATCAAGTCATGACCAGCTCCATACTTATCCTTCGCTTCCTTTGTTTTATTTTGGGAGCTACATTGGGGATTTACGGGTTCATTCTGTCCATGATCCTGTTTCTGATCTATCTGACGGACTTAAAATCGTTTGGAATCCCATACCTTACACCCTTAACACCGCTGAATTTCAAACAAGCCATTGCCTCTCTGTTCAAAGTCCCTACGGGTTTGGGAAAACGTAGACCTATTTACCTGGAGACACAAAAACCGCGTAAGGATGGCAAAGGTCGATGAGCAACATACTACCGTGCTGGTTACAACGCTGGTTATTAAGTTTGTTGAGTCTTTTGCTTTGCCTCATGACCACGGGATGCTGGAGTGCATACGAGATTCAGCAGGTGGATTATGCCAAGGCCATTGGCATTGAATATAAGGACGGCATGTATCATATTTACGTGCAAACTCTTGATTTTTCAAGTATAGCCAAAACGGATAATTCAGGGAAAACAGCCGAATCCCCTCCAATCTGGGTCGGACATGCTCAAGGGAAAACGATGAGCCTTGCCATGAACGAGTTATGGCGTGCATCTCAGCTTCACATTGCCTGGGGGCATGTGACAGCCATCGTTATGGCAGAGAGCGTGCTGAACAACCAGCACATCAAGGATGTGTTTGACATGCTCGGACGATTTCCGGAAGCACGATATACGACATGGGTATACGGTACGCGAGAGCCTTTGCTGGACATTCTGAGCACCGCTTCAATCTACAATTTGTCTCCACTGGACAGCATCCTGCACAATCCGTTGCCCAGCTACATGGAAAATTCACTGTTTGCACCTGTACTCAGCTTCGAACTGATTGCCAAGCACAATGATCCCGCAACTACGACGTATCTGCCTGTCATTGCCTTAAACAAGGACTTATGGCTGCAAAATAAAAAAGAACATGACTTGTTTCTAATTGAAGGAGCTTATTTTGAAAGGATGGGTGAAAAGTTCAATTTTTTGTCGCGAGACGAATTGTCCGGCTATCATTGGTTGATTAAAGGTATGCGCCGGGCTCCTCTATTGGTGCAAAAAAATGGTGTCATTTATGGAGCCCTCAGTGTCGGTCTGCCTACGATAAAAATTGAACCAATCGTTCGGGGAGAGAACGTTACATTTCGAATTGATGCCAAATATCTGACCGCACTGTATGAATACCTCGTTCCCATGACTTATGACGAAATGACCCAAGTAAGCGAGGACACGCTTAAAGAGCAGATTATGGAAACCTATCGAAATGGATTAAAACGAGGAGTCGATGTATACGGTCTACAAGAAAAACTGTATCGCAAAAACCCGAAACTGTGGCACAAGTTATCCGGGGATGGGGAAAACCTCATTCTCACGGAGGATTCCATTGAAACTTTAAATATTCACCTGACCATTCCGTATACTGGGAAATATAAGAGGAAAGTTTAAAGGAAAAACCCTTCTGCTGATAACAAAACATGTTCAGCAGCAGGGCTTTTAGACATCATTTTTTCATCGTAAAAAACGTTGCCATCAAGACTTCGAGCGTAAACGCTGCACTAGCTCCAGCACCCAACCGATGATGACTGCGAAAGATACGCCAAACAGCAAAATCGGGAAGTTGTAGTATAGCGTATTCGTATATTGGTTCAGCCAGCCAAAACGATACACTGCCGATTCTGGGTCATGTGTATAACCGTTTAGCTGCACACGCAGGTCTTCAAAGATGTAGATTTCCCAGAAGACAGATAATACACACAACGCTGCAGCAACAATACTGACCGCCGCATTGCCCCATTTGTCCCAGTACTCGCGTTGGTCATAGAACCACCATTTCGTGACATATGCCGTCCAGAAACATAAGATCAGAAAAGTAAGCACGGATGGAAATAAAGCAAGAATGCCCAAATTGCCATTCCCAGATACACCTTTACCCATTTCATGCTTGATCGTCATTCCATCTACGGCAAAAACCATGAGCACATTCCATATCAGGAAGATCAGATACGGCTTGTTAATGCGTTTGATTACCTTCATTTCACCCTCTCCTCTCCTCTCCTATCCTATCCCGGCTCACTTCCAATAATAGTCCATCACTCGTAATCGAGTAACAAGAATCATAAGTTGTGGGATAAACACAAAGACAATATACACCAGAATAATTAACCACAGATGAGCGGCAAAATGTTCAGCACCAAACGATGGCTTTGGTCGCTCCACAAAGTACCACCATATCGGAATAGCAACAACCCATGTTAGTATCGTCGAAGCCAGCATATCCTTGACGTCACTCCAGAGAAAGCAAAATATAGCCGCAAATAAGATTGGAATCGTCCATGAGTTTAAGATAGGGCCCCAGCTCTGAAAAATGAAAATAATGGCGGGATACAGAAGAATAGTCGTCCATCTCCAGATTGGATTTTTATACATCCTCATATTTGACCTTCCTCCTTGTTTAACCTGTGTTGAACATCGATGCCTAGCATTGTTACGTCCTAATCATTCCGAATAGGAATGTATCCTTAAAAGTCAGGCATGTTTTTGGAAAAAATAGCTCATACTACCTTCAGGAAAATATTGAAGGAGTGACAACATGAGTTTAAAACGCATCGTTGCTATTGGAGCGATTCTGGCATGTACATCTCTAGTTTGGGGATGCGGTAACGGCAACAACAGCAATAACATGCCTACTGCCGAGCAAACGAACCCGAACGAACAACAAACCCGAAGCTGGGGAGATCCCAAACGGTTAGAAGCTTCTCACCTGGAAGCTCTGGAAAGAATGGAGAAAGATCATATCCATCGCATGGTTTCTCTGAGCGTTAACACGGATGGCAATCAGGTCATGACAACGCTAGAGCGTTCAAGTCAAAAACTTGAAGAGATGAGACCACTCGCCGAGATGCTCCAATATGAAGGCCACCCTGCTTTGTTACAACGAATTCAGGAAATGTCAGGAGATATTGAGGGCTCCAAAAATGCAGTCACCGAAATGAAAAACAATCCTCCGTCCGGAAAAATTAAAATCCAGTCTGCGAAAACAGATGCCCTGCAACACATCAACAGTTTTCGTGACTACCATGAATATGTACAAGGTCAGGTCAAGGTGATGAATAAGTAACAACAAGCCTCCTTTATCTCAGGCCAGCCACATATATTATAAATAGTTAGACTCGGAGCCTTTGATCTGCCGATTCTAACTATTTCTTCGTTATCGTCATATCTATAGTTATTGAGACATTCGTCTTGCTCTGCGATCTTCCCGATCTGCTTCCTCCATCTTACGAATATATCGTTTGAGTTCCTCTTTATGGGCTTCAAGTTCGGCAAGTTTAGTGGAGGCTCCTTCTACAAAAGACTGCATTTTGGAGGTTAATTCGGTTGCCGATACCCCTACCCAATCCTGCTTTAATCTTCCATGGATCGTTCGCATTTTCTGTTCCTGTTGCATAAGCCGTTGTTGTAACTGTTCACATTGCTGAACTGCTCTTCTTAAGTCTGATAAGGATACGGAAATTCTGCCCATGTCCTTCCTCCTGTTAGTCTGAATAAGATGCCTTGTGCTTTACTGCTGGTCTGCAATGACAAAATCTTCTCGCTTACGCTCAATGTAATCTGCAATCTCACTAATCGATTCCTGGTACCAACGATTGATCCGTTGCAGAGTCGCTGTCGCGTTATACGCAATTGGGGTAAAAGACTGACTTTCGCTTGTGGAAATATGCGTCTGAAACATCTGAATCGAAGCTTGCGCATCACTGGAAAACCCAGTTAGACTCATTCTCATTTCACGAGCAGACTGTGCTAACTCTTCCGGTGTTAATTGTATCTTTCCTCCGCCTAGTCCCCCTTGATTCCCAGCAATAGCTGTTATCAGTGTGCCTACTGCTCCTGAGGTGATTTTAGAGAAGGCAGCAAGAGCCTCTTGGTGTGCAGTCCATCTTGGAGAGATATCCAGGGTAGCACCTGTTTTCCGATCAATTAATGGACCAATCAAATTCCCTTGTTCATCAAAACTATATTGTTTCATGGAGTGATATCCTTTCCCCTCATCCTTGGAAAAGGAATCCATGAGTCTAACAATGTTGCCCATTTGCAGTTTATCCAGATCAAAACCGAGTTTTAAATCATGCACCAGCATCGGTGATCCAGCCCCGAGAGGTTGAAACGGGATTTTAAGCTGTAACTGAAATTTCCAATCCTGATACATCGCATTGGCCGACTCGAAATCTTGCCCTTTATATACGGTAACACCGACATGTCTGTCATATTCGACTAATCCGCCCGCACCTACAGAGTCATTAGGATGAACAACATTAAGTATTTTGTTATCGAAGTATCCTTCGTTAACCTTGGCAATGCTGGCATCATCCAGCAGATTCATCACACTTGGGGCACTGTAGGTCATCCCGGATACATCATTCCGAGCGGCAACATATTGAGCTAAGCCACCACCAAGAGAATGACCTGTCACCGTAATATCTGAGTCAGGATATGTCTTCTGTACCACCTCATATAGTTCCTCAGCTTGGTGAAACTGATTGTTCTCCCATCGTTCATTATCCACTATAGCTTTAAATGGACTATTCTTAAAAATGTTATAACGTTCCGGGTCGGTCACTGCATCTTCAAGTCTTCTTGTTCTACCACCTAGAACATCGAAGACGTCTGTTTCCCAATCCGCTGCCTTATCTGTAAGCTTGCCTGCCGGTTCTGTACCACGATAACCTATAATTACTTGATTCGTTTTTGGATTCTCAAGTACAACTGCATCAAATCCTGAATACTTTCTATGCAATTCTGCACCATCAGGTTCGACTGTAGTCCAATCTTTATATTCATCCTTATCTAAAACATTACTTCTTCCAGCAGGGACATTCGTATAAGCAAGTTCTGATATTTTCATATATAATTCGTCCGGCTTGTAAGAATTCAATCAAATCACCCTTTTCTCAATTTAGAAGAAGTTGTATAATGCACAATATCTAACGACAACATTAGGAATATGAGGTGAAATATTGAAAAAGTCATTATTTCTTTTTCTAATACTAGGCACGGTTGCACTTACTTTATTAGGTTGTATGTCCAGCGAAAAAAAGGAGATTATCCAAAAGGCCGAGGAAGTAAGCTTGGCTTATTTCAAAGAAACCTACGGCATTGACGTTGTGTTTACAGATCATAAGTTCATCCCCGCGGATCTATCTCATACGGTTTCACTGACAGGGTATGTACAAGGACACAAAGATCAGGAAATTTTTGCAATGGTTGATTATGATACGTATACGGTAAAAACCGGTTCAGTACCTGATGCGATCAAATCCTCTAAATAGAATATAATGTCACCAGCTTGACCCTGCGTAAGAGCCTGATACTCCATCAGGCTCTTTTTTGGTATAAACGTATAGGATTGAATCTATCCTGCATTTTCCAAAGAAGTAGAATCATTATAGATCATCTAATACATATCGTGTATAACATCGCTCATAAATGAGTAAAAGGTCATTATGCACATCCTAATCTAAACCTAGTTTATTTGATTTATTCATAGGACGTTGTTACCAGAATATTAATATCATATTGCATCTTTACACGTGCTCTATCAACACTTCTTCATCGACCACATCTTGCGCTTCACTCCACCCAAAGGGATGCCCAGATAAATAAGCAGAAAAATACAACGGGAGCCAGCGCTCCGGCAGCAATCCATATCCATAACTTAACCGGTCTAGCGTCTCTCCAATACTTTTTGACCCCATTCAAACGTCCATTGCGCCAGTTGGCGGACTTTAACTGACGAATCATTCGCTGCATCACTTGCTCCCGTTCTTTCCCTTGCGGCACGTCTTCCAGTGCACGACGAAGCTCCTCATATAAATGCGCCTCTTCCAGACTTGTTTCTTCTAGATGTGGATTACTCATCTTCTAACCTCCCATATCATGATCCCTATACCTACTCAACAAACGAACCCACCCTAAAGTTTGGTCCATTTCATAAAAAAGACAAGTCGATGACAATACGTTCAACATTTTAATAATAGAAAAAAGCCCAAGTGTTCCTGGGCTTGTTAACTTCTTTTCAGGCATATTGAAATTTTAGCGAATCCAAGTTAATTAACATCGGGTTCTACCATCTCTTACGCGGATGATCTCCAGATTGATGACCGTTAATATCACCCAGACTTTCTATGGTATCTTTATAAATTTTAATGAGAGACTGAACCTTGCGAAAGTCAGGATCTTCAGGCCCGATTCCCTCCATAAACATTCTCTGAATGATCTGTTGAAAAAAGTCCACCCTTGCACCCAGTTGCTGTTTCTCCAGTTCAAGCACCTCTTCAAAACTATGATTCTCTATGTAATCCATTAACTCATCGTTCTGTGATGATCGATCATCCCACCGCTGATCCCTCTCGAACTCTTCCGAATCATCTGATTGTAGATTAACCGTGGTTCGCAGACGCGATAATACGATTTTTTCTTTGGCAAGCATCACATGAAAGTCCTTGTTTTGTAACAGATCCGAAACGACCAGACGACACATCTCCCGGTTCTCAATCAGAATGCCATCAAACGGATGCAGCTTCCATTCTCCATTGGAACAGAACAGATTAAAGTTGAAAAACTGACTACCATACTTGTATTGAATGTTAATTTTGGCCTCATCAATGATTTCGAAAGTAAACTCCAGCATGTTAGGCGGCTCCTTCTTCGACTTCCAAGGTTTGCCTTAATTTTATCAAAGACTCCCCGGAAAATACAGCATATTAACGTTCATTTAATTCCGCAATAGACTCTGCTTTTTCACTGCTAGCTACGACGATCAGAACACCCACGATACCGGCAATAATGAGAGATAACATGCCCTGCCCCCTTCACGATGAAGATGTACATGTTCACATGTGTATGCCAACAAACTTCAATGTATGCCCAGTATCGTCCGCATGAGATTGGAATAAACCTGTGCCAATTTCGGACTTGAGAGTTTCTTCTCATCGATGCAACTACAGAAAAGCAAAAAGAGACGCCACGGCGCCTCTCTTTTCATAAACTCTGATAAATACATAAGTTAACTTACTAAATAAGTTGAACTATTCTTTTATACATTAACGGAGAGGACAGAAAAAACCTGGAAAAGCGGAGCGCTCGCCTTTATCACCGGATTTTTACCTTTGTGAAAGGAAATCCAAAAAATCTGGGGATAACCGCTACTCTCCAGGTTCTTCTGTCATCGGAGTGGACTGTGTAAACTCTCTAGTTCAACTTATATAAACATCGAACTAATCCAGATAAGAGCTTAACGCATTCGCATCCGGTTGCTTTTTAGTCTGGATACTGCCGGCTTTGGGAGCTTCCAGGCCTAACCGTTCACTCATGCCAGCATTGAGCGCAGTCATCTTGGCTGTATAATCATTGCAACTTTCAATAATACGGCGATTCGACTGCTCCGAGAGATCCAGAGCTGACATCAAATCTCCAATAGCCTGATTAACCGATTCCATCGACATCGCCGGTTTGGCTAACAGATCATTTGTCTTTTCGGTCGTGGTTCGCAGCAATCTTGCATTCTCCTTGAACTGTTCTTCAATCGTTCTATTGGTGGCTTCCACAGCCGAGATGACCTTCTCCTGATCATTCAAAGCCATCGCAATCATGGCCGATACCGTGATCAAATTAGCCGTTTTATCAATCGCATTGTTTACGGAATCAATCAGTTTATCATTGTTATCATTAATAATATCGGTAGCCGCAATCGCCTGATTATAGAGCATAATCATCTCGGTCATGGATTGTGTACGCGTAACGACCTTTCGCAATCCGCGCTCCAAGTGAGCCTTGCGGTTCTCATTTTCCGGCTTGGCAATCTCCGCCTCGAATAGTTCCTTCAACTGATTACCAAAAGCAATTTTGGTTTGCAAGTTATAGATTTCCTGAATCGAAGAGCGTTTTAACTGACGCATGCTTACAATGCTTTCTTCCAGATTGTCCTTACCATCTCTTAACCCATTAATGATACTATCAATGTTGGTTCTGACAGACTGGTAGCGATAGACATAGTTTTTCAGTGGGCTTTTGCGCAGTAATCGTCCTACAAAACTCACATTTTTGCTCTGTTGCAAGCTTTCGCACTCATCACGTAGCTTCAAGATCATCGTTGACACTTCTGCCCGATTACCAGACATCAGATCATTAACAGGTCGGTCCAGCATTTTTAACGTTTGACCCGCTTTTTCTTGCGTTTTGACACCCAGTTTGCCGATATCATCCATTAACAGATCTAGCTGAACAACATCCGTCTGTGATACTTTCTGGATTAATTGGCTTGCTTCCTGGTTAATTCGCTGCTGATCATCCTGCTTCAGTTGAATATATTCCGTTGCCATCTCTGACCATCCCTCCTATAATTCGGAGCTACTATACCTCTGATGAATAAGCTCTGCTTTATTCTGAAGCTCCATTAAATCCTTATGTTCAATGGTAGATACAATCTCTGAAACTTTGGAATCCACATCCTTCAAACCATTTAACAACATTCGGCGATTCGTGCGCTTCGCTTCTCCACTCAAACGCAGGAAGGGATTAATAAATCCATTGAGATCTTTCAAAATCAATCTTCGCATCGTATGGTTAATATCACCATTGTTTAACTCTTTCAACGCCGGAATGACTCGTTGCAATCTGGCAAACAGAGCTAACGACTTCTCCACGATTTCATTGTCCAGTTCATTTTTTTGCCCTTCGGAGATCACCATATCCTCCAGCACTTCAAGATACTCAATGACCGGGCCAAAAACAGGGTCCATATCCGTCTGTTTATGCTTTGAACCGACTTCGGAAGCGCTAGTCATCTCTGCTTGTCCAGTAGTAGGATGAATTCGCTGATTAGCTGTACGTTCAACGGTCCCCTGCTCGCTGGATGCACTATTCAACGCTGATGGTTCAGGGTGTCGATTTGAATCCAATGTTTTCACTGCAGGCTCATGCGGCCTGGATGGAATCAAGGCACCAACCATTGTCGCCAAAGCCGGGATGGCCCAGGTTACAAATTCAGGGACAAAAAAGCTGCTTACAGCGGCAAGTCCATATCCGATCAGTGCACCTAATCCGATTTTTGTTTTGCGTAACATCTGTTTTCCTCCTGCCTGTAACAACACTATCGTATACAATGAACAAATGAAGACTACACTTGATCACTTCGCTGCGGTGTACCTCTCAAGATCATCTATATAATCGTATTGTAAAAAAATCAGTCAGAAGGTGTCAATCTTTGGCAACGGTTCTTTAATGATTCCTAACCTTCTGCTCATCCATAATGAGTGGCTGCTCTACATGACTTCCCAGTATGCCATACTGTGGGTGTAGTGGCCCCACCTCATAACCTAAAGCCAGCTTTACTGCCAGATAAGGGAAGTTGATCCCTGAAAGACAAGACACATGTAGTCCTCCAGACATCCTTGGGTTAATCTCTAGCAGTTTGGGAGTATCATTCTGATATTTCATCTGAATATTGAAGTTATATGGGATGCGATATGCGCTGGCCACCTCACTCGCGATGTTCAACAGGTCTGCATTTTCCTCTAGTTTTCTTAAACGACCGCCTGCTTTACGTCGAGGCACAGCTGCCAGCAGCTTCCCTTCACTGTCAGCCAGACAATCGATACTGTACTCATACCCCTGAAGTCTCTCCATAACCATAAGATTCGGAAAAGATTCTACAGAAGAAAAGGCTCGAAATGCATCTTCGAATGATATGCGATTCTGCGTATGTCCAGACAGTTCTTCCAGCGGATTACGACTATTGTCAATCACCCTGAATCCCATACCGCCTTCACCGTTACAAGGCTTGAAGCATACTTCATGTCCTGCGTTAGTGAGTGCTTCATAAGCATGTTTGAATTGAGATGCATTGCTGACCGTAAAGTAATCTGGAATGCTCATGATCCCGAGTTCACGAACAGATTCATAGAAGTGATCCTTCTCCATCAATTTTTCCATTAAGTCTGTATCTCTGCAAACCAAAACCTTGGTTCCTACCTCTTCAAAGAGATGTATATTCCGACTGATATCCAGCATGTGGAGACGTGGGATAAATAGATCAATCTGATGTCTGCGGCAAAAATCAACACAGAAATCAATATACTCTTTTCCTGTCACCTTCGGCTCCAGTTCTGCATGATCACATGCCTGAAGCGCCATGTTGTTCGGATCAGAATGTGTGCCATAGATTTCGAACTGCATCCCGTCTTCGTTGTTCCGAATCATATTCATATAGTGATATGCCACCGAAAACCAGCGGTTAAAATATATACGAGTCTTGGTCATGAGACGACATCTCCTATCGCAGCGTGGTGTATAGAGCGGACATATTTCAATATCTCGTCTGCGGCAAAAATACCGGATTGTTCGGTGAACTGGTAGTGAACCGTTTCAGGATTCCGCTGTTTCTCCCGATATAACTCTCCATGCCGTGGAGCAATCGCATAATCTGCATAATCGAGCAGACAGCGATCCAGTAAAGAATCACCGGACGCAACAACGGGTACATCGCCAATCTGATGGCGAATATATTCTACCGCAGCTCGTTTATTCACCGCCGAGGGAACCAGATATAACTTACGGCCTTGTATGGAAGCCTCCCAGCCCAGGGATTCCACACGCTTGATCTTCTCTGTAACTTCTTCTACCGGCATGAGATCACGATGGATGACAAAAGCGAAAAACAACTCATCACATAGTCGCTCTCCTATAACCCATTCCTTGTTCAGTACATCGTCAAAGATCTGACGCACCTCGGCAGCCGTTGCTGCATGCTCTTGAAGCTTGGAACGAACATGTTCGTTCCAAGAGGGATCGACCTTGCCATTCATCAGAATGTTGCCACCATTGCTAGTTATCGCATAGGACGGAATAACCTCTTGCTGAAAGATCTGTATCCGCTGATACTGTGCCACTGTCCGTGTCGTTACTGGAATGAACAGGATATCTTTGGGGAGTGTCATCAGTTGATTCAACGTCTCGGCTGACATAAAGGCAGACAACTCACCACGAATCCATTCTGCAGGAACCAACCCGGGCGCATCCTCACCAACGCCCATAGAACGGCGAGAATAGACCAGTGTCTGATCCAAATCACTTGCATAGATCATTCGCCGCCCCCCTTTACAGATCGAATAATGCCACAACATGAATAACTTAGCCCAGGGAATATCTCAACGGGAACTCCACGATCTTGAGCAAGTAGCATGATATGTTTCAGGTTAGGATTGTTCGGACGGTCAATCAGTATTTTCCAAGGCACACGGCGAAGCAGTACCCGTGTCGTCTCTCCAATCCCTGGCTTGATCAGATTTACATCCTGGATATCAAACGCCTGTTGAATGGATTGAATATCCTTCATTCCCTGCCATGTGACTTCTGGAGGATCGGCTAGCGCATCCTCTGCTTGAAGCGAGGCCTCCGTCTCAACTTTGGTAAAATATTCTGAAATCTTGTCTACATACATCGTCGACAGATCAGAAGAAGCCCACTCCTTGTACCATTTGGCTCCATGGAAGTCATTCGGTCCAATAAGATCGTCCCGTAGCACAGTCCGACTCATCAAACCCGATACGGTCGAGTTGAGACAGGCACTTGGAATCAAATAATCTTCTCGGGTGCCATAGGTATCTGAGCAATGACCGGGGTCAGCGAGTACGGCCAGATTATCATTCAACCGAATACCATAACGCTGATCCAGACTGTCGCAGGCATCGACCAGCACCTTGCGAATGGCTCCTTTGCCTGTCCAGCCATCGATGAATTGGATTGGCATATCAACCCCATGCTGTTGCCAAATATATAAAATGGCATTCTCATCTATTCCTTTGCCACGGATAATCGAAATGCTGTAATGAGGCAAGTCCACATTATATTTCATGGAAATATAACGTTTCACCAGAATGCCAATGGGCGTTCCTGCACGAGCCAACGAGACAAGAACGGTGTTCAATCCCCGCTTGCGTACAATAATCTCCGCTACCGTTGCGGCGGCTCTGGCTACTTTTTCCGCAGATTGTGCTAAAGTCTCGTGAAATAGCTCAATATATTCATCCGAAGGGTGATACTCGACAGGCAGCATCTCTGAATAATGCACGCCCGACTGAATTGCGTGTTCACGTTCTCCGGTCTCTTTTTCTAATGAAATGTTACTTAGATCCTTCAACAAAAATATAACATCGGACGGGTCATAACTCCCCATTGGTTCAGGAGGTTTAATCTGTTTCTTGATTATGCTTTCCATAGCAGGTAAGTTCATCGCTTGTCTTCTCAGCCTTCCTGTGGAGCACCGCAGTACACCACATGTATTTGCTTACATCCGAGTTGTAACAACACATCAAGCATAGGCCGCATGCGTTCCTCCGGCATATGTCTTTCCATCAAAACAAAGATCTCATCATATTGCCCAGGCAATATATTGTAGATATAATTTCGGACAGCCGGATCTTCTGGAGAAGCATATCCTTCACCTGCAACAACAGCATATCCCGGGCGATTGACCGTATAGATCGGACTTCGAGTCGTAGACTGATAGAGAACACCGTCGCCCATCTCAGCTGCAATCCGCATCGGGATATGCATAAACTCACCCGTTCCCATGACAAGGGTTCGTTGTCCTTTTCTTTTTTCACGTAAAATGGATGCAATCCTTGAGATGCCTGCACTCAGCATTGAATTAAGGCCGGAATGAATGCCGAATCGTCCTGAATATTTCAGGTAGGGCAGTGAACAGCGATTCCCCTCGGAATCTGCGGACACTATAGCCCAAGGCTCCAGTTCACCTGCTACAGATATAACACTTATCAGAGATGTGGATTCAGGGATTTTCTTTTCCCCCGAGATATCAATGGCTGGCTCACCCGTGACCTGAATTTTTCCTTTTAACAAAGAGAGAGGGGTGATGGTTATTCCAAGTTCATCTTCTAATGAAGAAAATTTTTGCTCATCTGCATCCGTACGCCAATCCAGTAATGACGCAATATAATAATGTTTACGCGGATAATTACGCTGAATATCCCGAATGATGTTTAACGTGGTGTTGCCTGTTGTAATCTCATCATCCACGAGGACCAGCGGCCCACCCTCAGCAAGGGAGGCAGAGTCCACTGCATAACAGCGATGAGACATGGCATGGGAATGCTCCTCCTCGAACTGGATATCCGGCTCAATCTCGGGAAGGTATTCTCTCGTAGAATGAATGTACGTTGCACGGTTAGCAAATAGCTCGTACATGCTGTGTCCCAAAGCTGTGGCCGTCTCGGCAAAACCAACAAAGCGAACCTCTTCAGGCAAACTCATCTGCACACCCATTAGATATTCATAAGCCTCACGGGCCTGTTCTGGATCGATTAGTCCACGGACCATTTGTTGCTTCCACTCTATAGTGCGCTTGTCCTCTCCGTGCGTTATATCCTCATACAATAGAACGGCCAGAGCAGCGCCGCTTAGTAGTGAAGTATATGGATTAACGGCAATATGCTTGCCCAGCAGCTTGCTGACAAAGAGAAAAGATCTCTTTTTATTCAGGCGTGCCGCCATAGAGAACAGATTTTCCAATGGGATTGCAAGCGGATTATGTGTAGCCTCGACGGTGACTTCAAACTGATCAAGAATAGGAAACGTAAGTCTGTTCGTGTTTGGGCAAGAGCCCGACAAAATGCTGCTGTTCATGTAACACCCCATATATTTGTGATCGGATCAAGATTCGTTTAGCCCAACTTAAATGCGGTTTAATTTCGTTCATTTTATTGGTATACGTGCTTTTAAAAACACCCAGGCTCCCATCATTTCGAGCGATAATTCCCTGTGCGTCCATGAATTCCTCATGCGTAACCACATACATCGCCTGAACAGGTTTGATCTGTGTCGGATGGATGATTGTTTTACCTACAATGCCGTTCTCCTTATCCATCATCACTTCACGCATGAGCCCGTCCATGGAGTTCGTAATATATTTCATTCTGAGGTTCCGCCCTGTCTTGCCCAGAGATTCCTCGAATGGCGTCTGCCTTAATTGGGGTTTGAATACACGTTCACGCTGGCTAAAATACTCCCAGACCGGCCCGGATATCACATATCCCTGATCTGCACGCCCGAATAAATTGACAATATCAGCTATGCAATCACGTATCGTTGCAATGTCGTAAATCGTAAGCTCCGGGCTTCGCCGCAGACCGAACAGGCTTGAGAAATCTGTGGCTCCGATTCGGACATTCAATACATATGGTGCATACTCATCCACAATCTGTTTCAGATCCATCAATGTCTGCCAACGTGACTCACGGTAAATAACTTCCGCCGTCTCCAAAATGGGCATCGCATATAAGAGTGGATGTGAATGATCTTTCTGCTGATTATACTGGTGAACAAGCTGCAGATAAGCACGTCCATTCTCACAGCTAAACTTCGGCAGTACAACACCTGTTAATAAAGAGATTCGTTCTCCCAACATTTCTATAAGGTGTTCCAACTGTTCAGGGGATCTCATCCGGACGAATAATAAAGGCATGTCATCGGTGTGCAATTTCCCTGCCTCCATGTAGTCGGTAATCAGTCCAAGTTGCTGAGACAGACATTGTTCCGCAAATTCGACTTGCTCGTCGCCTACCGCATCTTCCAGATCAATAACGATGGTTGTAAGTCCTTCATGTTTACGTTGTAGAATATCGTCTGCTATATGCGGACGTGTGGCTGGCATGTACAAAGCAGCCCCAACAGCGTATGCCAGCATTTCTTTGGAGGTTCGGTGACTAAACGATATGGGCGAAGAAAAAAATAAAGCTTCTTCTTCCTCTGCATTCAAAAAACTAAAATATTTCAGGTTATTCTCCTCCTTGCACTTCTGACTTGAAGTCAGTTCTGCATCATAAAATGAATGCTGTCGGGGGTATAAAAACCAATCCCTCCAAGATGCGGAGGGATTGGTAGTAGGTGTGGCGATTTTAAAGCTAAGCCTTACCTTGATTTTCTTTTTTCTTTCTTGCAGAACTTATCAGCATTGCTCCAACAAATACAACAATCAGTAACGAGAAGAAGAGTACGTTAGGGATATGGAAGCCAAAAGCACTCAACATCATTTTTACAGAAATGATCGCGATAAGAATAAACGCCGCTTTTTCCAATTCAGGAAATTTGTCAATGAGTTTGAGGAACACTTGTGCAACTCCACGCATCATGAGTACCCCGATAATACCTCCGAGGAACAACACCCAAATCTGCTCACTGATACCAAATGCAGCAATAACACTATCGATACTGAAAGCAATGTCCATCAGTTCCACCATAAGTACGGTTTTCCAGAACGAGTATTGCTTTCCTTCCTGATTCTCCTCTTCCTGAGGCTTGAATAGTCCCTTGTAAGCAATGTAGAGAAGGTACAACGCCCCGAGGACCTTGACCAAGGTAATCTTGACAAGGAATGTTCCGAGCCCAATGGCAATAAACCTGAAAATATACGCACCTAAAATACCATAGAACAACGCCCGTTTCTGTTGCTCCTTAGGTAGGTGTTTAACCATTACAGCAAGTACCAGCGCGTTATCTGCGGACAAAAGCCCTTCCAGCAAGATCAAACTGCCGATGATTCCCCAACTTACGGGGTCGGAGAGTGTGGCTACGATTTCGGTCCAAGAGAAAAAATGACCATAATTCTCACTAATACTTCTAAAGAAATCACTAAACATGAACAGAGAGCCTCCGCTAACTCAAATTGTTATTTACTGCCGGCAGTCCAGCGCATACCCCATCCATGGGCTTCATCCAGAGCGCGGTGTCCATTATAGAACTGAACAATCCTCTCAATACTAAATGTTTCATCATTCACGTTGCTGAACATAGCGATTCCACACATACCTAAGGAACTTCCATATTCATTCATTCGCACGATGATATCCGGGCCGTCCTTCTGGTTAATCGTAACGACGCCGTCCGCTTGCGACCAGTTCGTAACCCCTTCATAGATGTAGGTGAATACGAGGAGTCGTTTGATTTCCGAAATACGTGCACCATTAATACGCAGATTCTCTCCCGTTTTCACTGAACCTGTCCGGTCATCCCCATCCAAAGCAATATAAGGGTACCGATTCAAAGAACCAAACGATTCACCTAACGCCTGAATTACTCCTTTGCTACCATCCTTCATTTCGAAAAGGCAACCCAGATCCAGATCCACGCTCTTGTTTCGCCCGAACAATCCCTTGCTCGTCTGTTGATTCCAGTTCAGATTAATTAGAATCTCACCAAGTCCACCTGCATTTTTCTTCAGATTGATGGTATCGCCCTTTTTCTTCAGCTCAATCTTGCTCAGGTTCAACTCAATCTTGGGTTGAGGCGGTGGAACTGGTGGAGCAGGAGGTTTCGGCGCAGGTGGCTGAGGCACTGGAGGGACGGGCTGTGAAGAAGTCGTGTCGTTCTCCACACTCACGCCAAAGTTACTGCATAGTGCATCCAGTCCACCGGAAAAACCAGCCCCTACAGCGTTGAATTTCCATTCTCCGTTATGTCGGTATAACTCGCCAATAACGATCGCCGTTTCCACGGTAAAACCACTCGCTAAATCATACCGCAACGCTTCCTGTCCGCTATTCGCATGACCAAAACGAATATAGGTGTTCTGAACCTGGCTAAAACTCTGGTTTTTGGACTCCCCTTCATAGATCGTCAGACTGAACGCAATCTTTTCAATACGGGCAGGAATTTGGCTCAGATCGATATCGAACTGCTTTTTATCCGATTGCTGCGGTGTGTCTTTGTAGGTAATAAAACCGCCTGTGGGCTGGTTATAGAAGATAAAATCTTCATCACCCGATACCTTTCCGCTAGCACCAAGAAGAAAAGCAGATGTGTCTAGTTCAAGGGCAGGAGAAGAATCCCAGCCAATGCCCACCGTCAGCCGGGTCAGCCCGGGATTCGTTTTAGTGAGGTCCGTTTTTTGCCCTTTGACGACTGTTACAGCCATAACAGATTCACCTATCCTTCTCTTATTTCGCGTCTAGTCCATAATTCTGGCATAACGCGGCGAGCCCGCCTGCAAAACCACTGCCGATCGCCTGGAACTTCCAGTCTGCACCGGAACGATAAAATTCGCAGAACACAACAGCCGTCTCGGTAGAGAAGTCTTCGCCCAGGTCATAACGTAAAACTTCACGGTCACTAGAAGCATCGACAACACGAACAAAAGCGTTGGATACCTGACCAAAATTTTGTGCGCGTGCTTCATAATCGTAGATCGTTACTGTAATGCCGATTCTCGTGATGTTTGCAGGGACCTTGCTGAAATCTACGATGATCTGCTCATCATCGCCCTCTCCCTCACCTGTCCGGTTATCTCCTGTGTGAGTCAATGATCCTGCGCCGCCTGTTGGATTGTTATAAAAGACAAAATCATCTGTTCCTTTGGCTTTGCCATCCTCATGAAGCAGGAAAGCGGAAGCATCCAAGTCGAAATCGACTCCGCCACTATATTTGTTGGTATCCCATCCCAGGCCCACTACAACTTTAGTCAGACCAGGGTTTGTTTTCGTAAGGTCAATCCGCTGTCCTTTAGCCAAGCTAATCGTCATCTATTCGTCCGCCCTTCTTTTCAGCAAAAGATTTTAAAAGATCTTAATGTAATGAAAAGGAAAACCGTCAGATCGACGGCTTTCCGGTATTGCTATACATGCAGAGCTTGATTAAAAAGTTCTATTGCAAGCCATAATCCCGAGTCAGTCCAACCAGACCGTCTTGGTAACCGCTACCGATTGCGCTGAATTTCCACTCACCGCTATGACGGTACAACTCTCCAACGACAACACCTGTCTCAATAGAGAAATCTTCGCCCAAGTCAAAACGGATCAATTCTTCGGAATTCGCTTCGTTTACAATGCGTACGTAAGCACGTGATACTTGTCCAAAGTTTTGGCTGCGCTCCTGAGCTTCATAGATCGTAATGGTAAACGCGATTTTCTCAACGTCAGCCGGAACGTTAGGCAGGTCGATTTTAATTTGCTCATCATCGCCATCGCCTTCTCCAGTGCGGTTGTCACCTGTATGCACGACAGAACCGTTCTCATTTTGAGGATTATTGAAGAAAATAAAGTTTTTCTCCCCGTTCACTTTACCGTCAGCGTTAGCGCAGAATACGGAGACATCGAGGTCAAAATCTTTACCGCCGTCATATTTGTTCGTATCCCAACCCAAACCTACAGTGATTTTAGCCAATCCCGGGTTTGTTTTTGTTAAGTCAATCTTTTGACCTTTAGACAGATTAATAGCCATTCAAGATTCATCTCCGCTCACTATAATTTTAGTTACTGAATTCATTTCAGGTAATCCTCATTTTTACGTATAACGACGAGCAAGCTCATCGATATGTACAGCATGAGCACCTTCACCAATAGCTGAGAATTTCCATTCGCCACCATGTCGGTACAGTTCTCCACAGATGAGGGCTGTCATACCCGCATAGCTATCCGACAGGTTAAAACGAACCAATTCTTGCGAATTGCTACCATCCAGGATACGAATATAAGCACGTTCAATCATTCCAAAATCCTGTTTACGATTAACACAATCGTATATGTTCACGACGATCAGAATTTTATGAACATCAGCAGGTACGACGGAGAGGTTAATTTTGATTTGCTCATCGTCCCCTTCACCTTCGCCCGTCAAATTATCTCCGGAGTGAACGACAGATCTACATAAACTCGTTTTGTTATGAAAACAAACCAGATTTGTTTCTTTGGTTAGCTTTCCATTTTCACCTAATAGCAAAGCTGAGGCATCACAATCGATATTGGCTTGTTTTTTTCTCCCGAAAAACCCTTTCGAGGCTACAGGGTCCCAACCCAAACCGGCGATCACCTGGGTTAATCCAGCTTTACCTTTGGTTAAATCAATTTTCTGTCCCTTTACCAAGTTAATACCGGCCACTAATATTCACCTCCTTTCAACTTCTCTATCTAATAGACTCTAGAGACTAAACTCACCTGGATTCAGGCCCAGAACTGTACAAATTTCCGCCACTACTCTGCGCTCTTGATCATCAAAGTTACCATCAGCAGCACCAATAGCACTGCATACACCTACAATGACACGCCCTACTTCAGGTTTGGACTTGAACTTGGCAATCGCCTTCAAAGCTTCCTGCTTCCCGATCTCAGGGGAAAATTCGAAATTATTCACATAATGATTGAATCTTTCAATCACGGTTGTCATATCAAAAACCTTCAATTCCTGACTCAGGTTAATGTAACCCGCCATCTTGTTCTTCTCCGAGGCATCGACGGACCCATCAGCAAAAGCAACCAGGGCACAACCAGCTACTACAGCATCCATGAAATCTTTGTTCTTAAATCGCTTGACTTGATCCTCTAACCCTTGCTTGGTTGAATTGAGCCAATTCTTAAAAGCACTCATATGTACCCTCCGTTAACTTCATAATAAATGCATTTATTCTGGTCAATACACTGTAAAATTCCAGTATACTGTTTACAACCTAAATGTCAGAAATCAACAGTTAAATTCTTCCTCAACTATACTCTTTTCTGTGCCAATTTTCTACAATAAAAAACAAAAACCAATCTTTTATACCAATCCATACTTTTTTCTAATATAATTCGTAATTTATTCATTTCATCTACAATTTATTACAATATTCGACATCACAATTCGACAATAAATGCATGTATGAACAACATCTCTTGAAGAAAACAGGGATCATATAATCTCCAAAATTTGCAGGTTTCTACCAAATGGCATAAATTAGTACTAGAGAAAGCCTTTAAATTAATCTATTACATGAGAATCCTATTCACACGCTACATACCAGTACCATATCTACGAACGGAGGAATATATGAAATCAAAATCAAACTACTCCAAGCTGTTCGGTGCCTTTTCCCTTACTTTTCTAGGAGATGGATTAACTCTCGCTGCCGTACCCTGGCTTGTCTCCACCCTAACAACGGATACGTTATATGCATCCATTACGATGACTGCCCTGCGATTACCTTGGCTGATTTTTAGCCTGCCGGTTGGTGTACTGATCGACCGATATTCACGCAAACATATGCTGGTTGGAGCCAGCTTTACCCGGATGATATTTCTATTATTCCTGACAATCTGTATCTGGGGAGGCTGGATCAGTATACCTTTGCTTGCCTTGTTTATGTTCGGGATTGGTCTAAGCCGCGTTGTCTTTGACAGCACCGTGCAGACGATCATTCCTCAGGTTGTAGAGGAGAAAAAACTGGAAAAAGCCAACGGCCAATTTACTGCCGGGCAACTGATCACCAGTGATATTCTGGGCGTAGCGCTTGGCGGATTCATTATTACGATGCATATCGTATACCCTTTTGCCATTGACACCGTGACGGCCATACTCTCGTTGTTACTCATTAGTGGCTTGCGAGGCAGCTTTCATCCCGCGAAATCAAAAGAATCCCAAGTTGAAGAACAGGCGGAGAAGGAAACTCGCCCGATGAAAAATTGGAAACGCGAGATGTGGTCCGGCATTCAGTATGTGTTTCAAGACCGGTTTCTTCG
Organism: Paenibacillus cucumis (ex Kampfer et al. 2016); assembly: GCF_019748695.1. NCBI lineage: Bacteria > Bacillati > Bacillota > Bacilli > Caryophanales > Paenibacillaceae > Paenibacillus > Paenibacillus cucumis (ex Kampfer et al. 2016). The sequence continues at coordinate 82,476 of NZ_JACLIC010000024.1, forward strand.
CGGCCTGGCCATCTTGTCGGTGACTATCACGTTAATGTTCTCGATGATTCTGGTGACTCAAATTTTCTTTGTACGTGAAGTATTACAGCTGGAAGCGTATGCCTTCGGTATTCTGATTTCCATTGCGACCATCGGCAGTATTCTGGGGAGTCAGGCTGTAGCTTATATGCGGAAACGCTGGAGTTCCAAGCAGCTCATTCTGCTCTCCATCCTGTCGATGGGGCTACTCTATGGAGCTGTTGGTCTAACGTCCAATGCGTATGTGGTCGGTGGTCTATACTTCTGCGCAGCCTTCTTCATTGTTGTCTATAACGTGGTCCGTTCGTCGATTCTGCAGCGCTCCGTCCCGAATGAACTGCTCGGGCGTGTAGGCAGTGTGTTCCGTTTCCTGTCGTTTGGCATAAGCGCTATCGGCACCTTGCTGGGCGGATTGCTCGTTCGCGTGAGCGAAACGTTTTTCGACCGTCTGTTCTCACTGCAATTACCTTATCTTTTACTTAGCGTTGTTTACATCCTGGCCTGCTTCCTGTTTGCTTCCAAAATGCGAAATGTACCTGAGCAGTGACAGTAGCAATCGTCAATATACGCACATATCGTTGATTCGCTTGCTTCAAAAACAGTGACAATCTTAACTGTCGTTTCACCATGAGGCTATTGGTGGATCTCCATTTTCAAACAAAAAAGCGGACTCGGAAGGAATATCCTACCCGAGTCCGCTTTTGAATTTATTCTGTCTTTTTATAGCTATAATCAAGCCTGATTAATTCAGTTCTGCATTCAAGCAGATCGAACCGTGCTGACGCACGTTAACGACAATGACTGGTGTATCCAACATACCGCGCATCCAGTTCATATACTCTTCTGCCTTCTCGTTTGGCACAATCGCCAGAATAACACCTGCGAATCCACCACCATGCACACGACATGCACCATCGCCAAGGTTGCTCAGGTAGTTCTCAGTCAAGGCAAGCGCCACGGAAATCTCTTGTGCACGGGAAGCCCCGCCTTGATACACGTTCTGCAGCCATTTCCATGAAGAGTTACCTGATGCAGTGATCAGTGACAAGAAATCAGCAAAACGTCCTTCACGCAGAGCGGATACCTGTCCATCCACGCGTGTGTTCTCAGCCAGGAAGTGCAATGCACGTAATACCGCACGGTCTCCTGCTGCTTCACGAATCGCAGGCAATTTTGCATAAATATCTTCTTCTGAGATTTCACGCACGTATTCAGCGCCAAGTGCTTTCGCAACAGCTCTCATCTCGTTAGGTACAGAAGCATAATCTTCTGTCAGGTCGGCATGGTTGCCACCTGTATTCACGATGACCAGGGAATATCCGTTTTTTTGGAAATTCCACTCCACAGGCTCAATCACAGGTTCAGCCGGATTTGCAAAATCAATCGAGATCAAACCGCCATATGCACAAGCCATCTGATCCAGCAGGCCGGACGGTTTGTTCCAGTAGTGATTTTCGGCATATTGTCCGATTTTAGCCAGCGTTACGACATCCAGTTTGCCATCGTTATAGAAATGGTTCAGGATCGTACAGATCAACATTTCGAAGGATGCAGAAGAACTTACACCCGAAGCCGCAAATACGTTACTGGAGATGTCTGCTTGGAATCCACCAATGTTGAACCCAAGCTCTACAAAGCCCGCAGCCATACCACGAATCAATCCGGTAGTACCGTCATCTTCGGTATTAGGTTTCAAGTCCGCAAGGTTGATGACATACTTTTTGTCGTATCCCTCGGAGTAGAACGTAATGACGTTGTCGCCTGTCGGCACAGCCACGGCAATCGTGTCCAGCGTAATGCTTCCCGCGAGCACTTTACCATGGTTATGATCCGTATGATTACCGCCGATCTCACTGCGGCCCGGGGAACTGAATAGATGCATGTGCTCCTGCTCACCGAAATGCTCGCGGAACGAAGCATCCAGCTTCTCGTAACGGGCACCCTGCTCCTCTGCATGCTGTGGTCCGTACATTTGCGCAAGCAAAGCCTGTCCCTGTTTTGATTGAATGAGTTCTGTTACCTGTGTGGTCATCTCTATTCCTCCCATTTCATATGCAAGCGGTATGTAACCGCTATCCCTTATGTCGTCTAAAATCCTTCATCGGATTAGCCATCCCCATTATCTCAGCTTCTGAGCCGAAAAGGTAGGGCAGAATTGAAATTTTGGAAGCGTTTTTTGAAACATGTGTCCATTTGGGAAATGCATAATCCCTAACTTGCACGAGATTATGGAATATGAATCTTGATGGTGTATTTTCTTCCATATTTTCGTTGAAAAGTTGCGGTAATATACGTACTGACTACAGGAATTTATTTGAGTAATATACGAACTGATGTGCTTGTAGTCTTTTTGGTTGCATATCTGGTCTGATCTTATTTTGTTTTGTTGATTTGTTCGCCCGCCTGAAAAAAGAAAAAACCTTTAAGACTTATGCTCCGTTGTGGGGGCATGTCTTCAAAGGTAAGGTTCGGATGGATCGTACTTCCTTCCATGAACAGTCTGCAAACATCGACCCATATCGTATCTAACTCAAACATCGTTGTGGACATGAATCTATTGGATGCTCGACATTTGCGCTGAGATGGACACGTTCCCCTCTTTTACAATAACCTCGTTGAAAAAAGGTTCAAAGAATGAAGCAGGCACATAGGTTATGCCTTTTCTGGATTGAACGGGTACAGGCAATTCTACATCCTGAGTCAGATTGATGACTTTCAGTTTCCCCGTAAACTTAGCTAGCGTACTGCCATCCTTCACGATAACGGATTGAATGCTGTCTTCTACACGAATGGCCTTCTCTGCTACGAGCCAGCTGACCTTGTATCCCAAAGACTCTGCCGTAGCGCGCAAAGGCACCAAGACCGTTCCTTTTTGCTCGAAAGGCATCAATTCCGTTTTACTCGTCTGTATCTCTTTACCGTTCACGGTTAAGGTGTATGCTGGTGCGGCCGCCGCTGCACTGACTTTGGTAGCTGAAGCATATAGCGCACCGGCTACGGTGACAACGCATAGTGCGGTAGCAAACAGTATCCATTTTTTCATAAAATGTCATCCCTTCTGTTTCAGTTTCTATTGTGGTAAACGTGATCGCAACGGGTTTAGTTTCATAGAATTTAAATTTTCTGTTGTTCAATGATAGGCATACACACTCCTTTCAACTACATTTATCATAGAAAATAAAAAATAATTTTATTCTCTAATTTGTATATACATTCCATTTATGAATTGATATAGTAAAACACAAGAGTAGGAATTATTTATATTTTTTACAACATTTCCTATTCAAATATAGCTGGCCAGCTTACTATCATCAAACCTTTCACTTACCAATGTTATGTTTTTAGTATACCTGACTGTTCAAACCATTAAATATCTATGTAGGGAGTGCAATGGAATGCGTCTAAAATTCAAAAAAATGAATGTTCAATTCAAGTTTTTTCTTTCGGTAGCTGTAGCTTCCTCAGTTCTCTTTGGGCAAGTAGCAATGCCCACTTATGCTAGTTCTTCAGTTGAGGAGACAATTAAGCTCCAGGGGACGGAACTCATCTGGAATACAAATGAAACTGGACAAACACTAGAAAAGGTCCTTTTAAACGATCAGGAAATAGTATACTCCTATAACTCTAATAACAATAGAGTTTCAAAAGTGATTCCCAATGATATCGTCAACTATACCTATAATCAAGACTCGCAACTGATATCTGAGTCCAACAGCAACCAAAATATTCAATTTATTTACGATGAATCTACTGCTCTTATCGATGGACTGATTGTAGAGGAGAACGTCTATCATTACATTAAAGATGATGACCTTAATGTTATAGCGATTAATGACAGTGAAGGAAATGAAGTTGCAAAATATCAATATGGTACGGATGGAAAGACACTTAATATACTGGGACAAGATAGCAACGGAGAATGGGTAGACCGTAGTGAAGATACTGAATTCATTGGCGTAATTAATCCGATTCGTTTGCACTCTTTATACTATGATGCCGAGACCGGTTGGTACTATAATGGTCGTCAATATTATGATTCTGTAAATAACAAATATATAGTTGGTACGGACTATCTGAGAGCAGTGACAGATGACTCTGTCTCTGCTATGGCTTCAGATAATATGGCTATTAGAATACACAATTGGAGAACAAGTCTGATGAATAGCTCAGATTTTGGAAAATCAATCTCCTACTCATCGAAATGGTATGATAATTTATCTGATGTAGAACTACTATCTCGATTAATATATGGTGAAAACACCGTTTTGACTGCAGACCAAAATGCAGTAGCTTGGGTCTTGATTAACCGAAAAAATCAAAACTCCTCTGTTTTTGGTGGTAGCACGTATCGAGGAGTAGCCACTAAATCTGGCGCTTTTGAACCCCTCACGGGTGGGAGCAGTGGTACAACGAATGCACGTGTTCCGAATACCAGTTCTCCACGCTGGAGCAATGCGGTATGGATTGCCTGCACCTTGTTGACTACTTCTAGCACAGCTGACTATAATGAATTCATAACAAAACCTACAGGAATTTCCAATCAACTCTATTTTGTAGGACTTTCATACTTTTTAACAGGCGTTAGCCAAGATAAGTCACCTACAGGCTCAGGCATCAAATATAGTTTCAATGGTGGAAGTTCTTTTGTAGATATTAAGGATATTGTCGTTGTTTTTGATACTACAGATGTTTTCCAGAACCCTACTTCAAGATCTGCAATTACATCGAATTCCAGACTAAATACAACAGCGAAAAGAAACTCCCATAATATATTCTTTAATACAAAATAATTAATCTATTTTCACTGTATAGTGCAACAGTAGAGATATGCTCTGCTGTTGCACTATATTATATTAAAATTCTTATTAGAAGGTGAACAAATTGAAGCGAATCTGCCTTTTTCTATTCTTTGCTCTTGGAGTGTTACTCGTTTCCTGTACAACTACAAATCAAGCTTCTGAGAAACAGGAGACTCAAACTAAATCTGAGAGTATTTTGCCCGCAGGGTACACACTTGATGCGATCAAAGTAGCACTACAAAATTATATCAATAATCAATTGTGGTACAATTCAGGATCAAATCATGAAAACTCAGGGCAGAATATTACAGCTTTCGAGAAAAATATCGGGCAGAACATCCAGTTAGAAATACGAAACTACAATGGTAAAATCTATGCAATCAACTCTGCAGAAAAGAACGACGAAGAATGGCTTGCTTATTTCAATCTTAAAAACGGGATAGTTTACTGTGATTCACTTTTATTTCCAAAGGATTCTGCCTGGCCACAAGAGAAATATGAGCTTGTAGAGTACACTCAAATAGATATCCAAGAGCCGCATCAACCTACTTATAGCGATTCACCATACAAAGATAAGATGGTCACTGCTGCCATCAACTATTTGGAGAAATTTTTAATTGATATGAAAAGTGGTGAACAAGCAAAGGATTGGGATCATGTGCAAGGATATTTGGTGAATTTTCAGGAGTATGACGAAACAGCGAATGCCTGGTTCATTAAAAGTAATGGCGAAGCCGTTTACGTACCATTTGCGTTTATTGAGAACAATGGAACGATAACTGTGGATGGCATCACAGGGTATAGTGTGAAGAATATGATGGACAAGGCTACAGATGATCCAGATCGAATAATGTTCGAACGCCAGATTAATGATGCGGTTAAACAGCTATCCAATTCATCGAATGAATGGGATAGCATATCTTCTTGATCCTAAAATTGCTCCTCACTAAGCATCCAGAACAGCCAGAATACTGGACTACTCATCAGATTCAAGATCCATATCGCAAGAAAAGCTTATCCGCTTCAATAAGATGAAGTAATGATAAGCTTTTCTTTGTTTATTTTAGCTTTACCACCTATTTCACAAGGGATGCAGAACCAGATGTAGGATTATTCGCTTTCTGCCGTTGAACCTCATCAAGATATTGGGTGAATCGGGATTCTCCAGAGTAGCTTAGAAATAACCATTCCAACGCTCGTGTCATTCCGATATAGAAACGAGACACTTCACGTTCATCGACTTCTTCTTTTTTCCCCGCTTTGCGAGGCATCGTCTCAATCGAGATGATAAACACGGCTCTGAAATCCAGTCCCTTTGCACTGTCAATCGTTAATACTTTGATACTGTCCTCTTCGCGATTAAAATTCTTCTTGGACTGATCATCCCGCGTTACCCAATTATACGTCAGACTGTTATCGTCCAGAGTTTTTCCCAATTCTTCAATAATATTTACTTGATTGGATTCCTGTACCCTGTACAAAATGGCAATATCCTTCAGAGCAAATGATTTTTCACGACGTAAATAGTCTATGGATTTGGAAACAAACTCCATTTCAAGTTTTGTACTCTTACTTCGATAGATCAGAGGTTCAGGACCTCTGCGTTTCGTGAACTGAGGAGGAATAATCTCAATCGCATCAGCCCCGTTACTAATAACTTTCTGCTGTAACTTGGACTGATCTTTATAGAAATCCCAGGCAAACTGCACAATCTGTGCCGTATTCCGGTAATTAATCGTTAAAATCTTGGAACGACCACGGAAGTCTAATCCGGTATCCTGTGCCAGGCTGTTTTTACGTTTGAAGATGGTTTGTGCCCGGTCCTCTACGAGTAACAGCGACTGCGTCTCATCATTGAGGCATAAGCTCACCAGCCTCAGCCAATCTGCATCAAAGTCCTGTCCCTCATCAATCAGAATGGCATCATACTTCGGTAATTCTTGTTGCCCCTGTTCCACCTTTTCCAGCAAATCGGGCAGTTTCCTGTCTATGATTCGAAACTGCTGTCCAAGCCACGAGTGGAACGTTTTCACCTGAATATTAGATTGGAGCTCGGAAGACGTAGTCTGGGCAGCAAAATCAAATAAATCCTCAGGCTCCGCCAACTTCTGTACAATGGCCTGTTTTAGATACTGTGACAAGGTTGAACCATAGCAAAGTACAAGGATATTCCAGTCTGGATGCTCCTTAGCGAGCATGCTTGCACGACTGACAAGAACGAGCGTTTTACCACTACCGGCAACACCGCGAATCAAACGATGCTTATCCCCAACCTGCTTCGACATCTTCTCCTGATGTAGGTCCATCGTCTTAATATTATGCAAGGATAATAGGAGCTGATCCTGATGAGGCACAACTTCTTTGCGCTCCGCACTGATTCGCACTTCAGGAAACAGATGGTAGCGGATCGCCTGTATATCTTCATGTGTCAAGCTATAACGATTCCGAGTAGGAACCGTGAACATATGTAGTAATTTCTCAATCAATATCTCTGCCGAGAAATCTTCATCATCTGGGTCCATTTCTTCTCTAGTCAGTACAAACAAGGGATCGATTACACTGTATAGGTCCATGTGTAGAAAATCTTGCTGCTTCAAACGACTGAATACCACACCGTAGCCGTAATTGAATTTTAAATATCCTGGTGTTCCCTCTTTGATCAGATTCTTATCCTTCTTCAACTGGTCTGCAATCGAAAAAGCATAATCCCTCGCTTGCTTCAAAGGGCTTCGGGCAGTGACCAACTCACCTGCTGTATTACGAAGCGTCCATTCATCCCGATTCACTTGATGCAACGTGCCTTTGGTATAATCCTTCACTTCCAGTACCAGCAATCCTAAATCAGGTCCGATAATGACAAAATCCGGTCTTCTCCCGCGAATTTCAGGTTCATAATAAATGATATATTCTTCAGGCAGATGTTTCTTTAACGTCTCAAATAATAGTCGTTCTCCTGCTGTCGCCTTCTTCGGAATTACTTCTGGTACTGTATTCGCCATGCCAATCGCTCCTAATTCTAATGATCTAAACTTGCTATAATTTCATTATCTACTAGTCGACCACAATTTTCCACATTTAAAATTCGCAGTTGTGCAAAGGTACAGATTAAATTCATTCTTTTTTCCTGAATCTTTTGTAGTAATGTATCTCATAATCGCTTATTAGGTTTCTTAATAACTATATTTATGTTAAGGTTTACCAATACATCCATCAGATCACAGCCTTAGACAGATAGAAGCACTATGAAAGTAAGAGGTGACACTACTACATGCAAACCAAAAATGAAAGGCTCCCCTCACTCTTTTTACTTATATACATGGTTCTATTACTTATCAGTTACAGTATGTATGTTATTTGGGAGAATACACGGTTAAGCCATGCTCAACAGTGGCTTTCTGAGACGAACATTACACAAAACGGTGTTGACTCCATTAGCCAGCTTGGAAGATGGACAACGCTCTCAGAATCGATGTTCCTCGTAATATTTGTGATCGCAATGATTGTTGTCATGCTTCGCTATCAAAAGAAGCCCACAAACCAATTTTTCATTGGGAATGCAGCACTGTTTGTTGGAATTGCAGTCGTTAGTTATGTCATTTCACTTATGAGCTCTATGCCTATTGGTAATTTAATCCAACCTATAATTGTACCTGTCTTCATACTCGTCGCCCTTTATATTTATCGGTTATGGAAAACAAGATATGAAAAATAGAAACCAGACTACATACACTAAACGGTGTGTGGTCTGGTTTTTATTTAAATGGTCTATTGTAGTTTCTATTGGTGATTTTAATCCCATCTGAAGATAAAGCCATACTATGATTTCGAAGTGAATAGAAACTATCCCCGCTCAAAATACGCATGCAACCGATACAGACATATTTCCCGTGTCCAGCGATATAACACTGCTCGTTCCTCTGAGTTCTGCACTTCTACATTCAGTGAGAACACGCCATCTTCGAACCGCGTCATACTTCCCTTTGCCCCGCTCCACTTGGACATGGGCATATCGATAATCAGATTCTTGATCTCACTTTCCGTTTTCTCATTCCATTCCGTGAGCGCGACCTTACCTTTATCCGAAAAGTCCTTTCGTTTCCGATACTCCTTTGCCGTCAGGTACGTATAAAAAAATTCAGCCATTTCACCCGGTGTGATCGGTTCCATCCAATGCACTTCGCCTCGCTCCAGCATATAGAGCAATACGACCATTTTATAGCTTTTGTTCATGATCGTCTTCTCTACATCCCGTAGCCATGCCTCGTGCCGAACATAGATTTCACCCTCAGCCGGGGATAATAATTCCGCCCAGTACAGGAAACCAACATATGAGCCAAATTCGCTCCGGTATCCGATGCTTTTAGACTGTCCCATAAGATGAAGCTCCAGATAAGTCGGGATGCGACCAAGCTCACGTTTGACAGCCAGAAAATCCTGATGCAATTTCTCGCGGCGTGGCATCCGCTTGCGGCTTAGCTCCTGAAGCAGATTCACTACTCGGGTCTCCAAATGAATGCCGCAGTTATCCGGAACCTCCGGTATAGCTACGTCCAGCGCTTTTCCGCCGCGTTCCTCATCTCCCCGTACATCAAACAGGCTCAGCTTCACATCCGCATTGCGGTAATTCCCGATCAGGTCGATGATAACACAGTGTGACTTTCCTTCCGCTAATCTCAACCCGCGACCTACCTGCTGAGTAAATACGGTAAGTGATTCTGTTGGACGAACGAAGAGTAGCGTATCTACGCTTGGAATATCCGTTCCTTCATTAAACAAATCGACGGTAAGCACAACTTCGAGTTCACCCGCACCCAGAAGCCGGATGGCTTCTTCGCGTGACATTTCCGACGTACGTGAATGCAGACTTAGCACCTTCACCCCCTGACTGCGGAAATACGCAGCCAAGTAGTCCGCTTGACGAATGGATGAGCAGAAACCGATAGTTCTCGTCTGCTTGTGCCGCATCCAAGCCGCATAGATCGTTTCCACATGCTCCTCTTGTAGCTGAACGGACATAAGCTGTTCTTCATCATACTTGGTGCCGATTAAGCGAATTTTGGAATAATCCGTATCATCGAACACACCGTAATACTGGAATGGCGCCAGCCACCCGCGCCGGATCGCTTCGATAAAATGCATCTGGTACGCGACATTTCCGTCACACAGTGCATATACATCCTTACCATCCAGTCGATCCGGGGTTGCCGTAATGCCAAGTAGAAACCGTGGACAGAAATATTCAATGACCTTCATATACGTCTTCGCCGCCGCATGATGGAACTCATCCACCACGATCAGATCAAAGGCATCAGCCGCAAACACATCCCGATGTCGTTGCAAACTCAGTGTATAGATTGAGGCGTACACACAGTCCGCCTCTCCGTCCTTATGCTTGCCGTTAAATATCCCATGACTGCGTTCTGGCATGATCTGCTGGAACGATTTTTTTGCCTGATTCAAAATCTCTTCCCGATGCGCTATGAACAAAATCCGCTCAAACCTTTGGGCGAAAAAGCCCGCCAAATAGGTTTTACCAAGTCCCGTTGCCATCACCACCATGGCTCTTTCATACTGTTCTTCCATCGTGGCGTCCAATGCTTCGAGCGCATCTAACTGAGCAAATCGCGGCTGAATAGGCAAAAGAGACAAGACAGCAGACTCTTGTTCGGTCTCCTCATCTGGCAGCCTTGTGCCAAACTCTGCTTCCTCCATCTCCGTGATCCGCTGGATCATCTCCGGGTTCTTCTGGTGATACTGCCGATACTCTTCTTCATATTGTGCAATGGAATCCGGGTTCACTGGCAAAGTTGTCTCGTGATAGAAACTCTGCATGAACTTTTCCAAAGCCGACTGGAACGTATACGGCTCTGCCTCCGCATTCATTGCCAAATTCCATTCATAACCTGTCTTGAGCGCTGTGAATGAAAAGTTGGAAGAGCCGACAATCAACATGCCTTCTCCATGTTCATGATCAAACAAATACGCTTTCGGGTGAAAAGAAGTACCCATGCTTCGCCACAGTCTTGCTTCGATTCGTGAATCAACTTCACATAGCGCCCGTAACCCTTCAGGCTGTGTGATGTATAAATAATCTCCCGCGAGCATCCGCACCTCTGCCCCGCGTTCTGCCGCTCGTTTCAAATGTGGAGCAAGCAGCTTCACTCCAGATTGCATCATAAAGGACGTCATAATATAAATCCCGGACGCATGCTGCATCCGGGTAATAAGTTCATCGGCCAGATTGTCGGTAATGAGTTTTACATTAAGCTTCGTCGACATCGATCAGATACACTCTCTCCTGAAATCCTCCACGAGCCTCGGCTTTATCTGCACGCAATTTGTCCAATTGCGCCGCGTTAGCTCCATGAACTTCTGCCAGCGCCCGAATCACTTCGAGCATATCAGCCAGTTCTTCCAGTGCTTCCTGATCACTTCCTGCACTCATGTATTCTTCCGACTCTTCACTCAGCTTTGTTCTCAATTCTTGCTTATATTCCTCCAGGTCCAGAATGCGCGTCCGACACTCCTTACCGCTGGATGTGATAATATGCGGAATCTTGTCCCGCACCAATTTGTTGTATGTAGGCATGTGGTATATCATCCTCTCTACTGTGAGAACCTTCTAGCTGTGCGCCAGAATATCCCTTTTTGCCATTATACCATTTGCCATAGATGGTGAACGGTTGATTTTGTAAAGTAGCGGGAGCGGATGAAAAGCAAAAAAGCCCATAGCCACTCGTTTAGAAGTCGATATGGGCCTTCAATTTTAACTTATTTATTTGTTGAACACGATATTTTCCTGTTCACTTTCAATAACTTTATTATCATATATCTGCCAGCACAAATGATAATCTCCATCATGATCATCTATCAAAAAATATCCTGTTATGTCCTGAATGTTAGCCATCTCAGAAAGCTGCTTTTTCATAAAATCAAGATGATACTCTCTGATATCTGCCCCATAAAAAACATAAGCCGTCCAATTAATTTGCTTCTCCGGAAATGTCCAGCCAGACTGATACAGTTCCAATTTATATTTATCCAGCAAACCTTCATTGTAATTCGCTGTGAAGTCATTTCGTATCTTTTTCACTTCATTAATTGTGCTCTCATCACACTCCAACCAACCTCTAACAGATACATACTTTCCCATTTCAATCCCCCAGTCCTGTTTTCACAACAATTCCCTTGTCTTCTAAATACTTTTGTATTTTGGGATGAACACCATACTTGAACCAATACTCCACTCTCAAACCATTCTCTTCAGCATACTCATTGTGGCTTGTAGCTGTTTTTTCATTTTTTTATTGAGAAAATTATCTGGTTTATGAATAGCTGATGTCGAACGCTTTGCTTCAATTACAGCATCTGATGTGACACTATCTAACTCTCGTTCTTTCCCCTTCTCACCATATATAACTTCTTTACCACCCGTTTTCCTTCTAATCGTATCCTCGTAATGAACATCCAGAGCCTGACTGTGATGACCTTTTTCTTTCAGCATCCTTGCCTTATCAGATAATACTAATTTCTTAGAAGCATGACTACTACTTACACTAGCCCCTTCACCTGCACTGCTAGGCTTTACAGGAGGTGCTTGCTTTTGTTTAATTCCTAAATTTTGATTCGAAAACTTTAATCCATTTTTCGGAACCTTGTAGCCCCTATTAATCATTCCTGTAAAAGCCATCAACATATTACTGGCTTGCAGACTGGTTATAAGCAGCATTGCCCTGTTCTCGGAAACGGGTTCTCCTGAGAATGGGTATACCCCGTTCTTCAATTCATTGACCTGATACTGCATGATATCCTCACCCTCAGGTTCAACATCAGGTGCAGATTTCATGTCCAGCGACCCGGTATCTCTCTCATACGCGCGAAGTGTCTCTGGTGTTACATTACCGTCTTTATCCGTTGGCATCATTTTACGGAATTGCGTATTATATACCATCGTGTACTCTGTTTTATCCGAATTGTGATTTGAATCAGACACCATTTTCTGCAATGCGATCGAACCAGCAACTGCCCCCACGCTAACCTGTTCCTGATCTGCTTGCTGGAACCTCTCGGCAATAAACTTGAGTTCCTGAGAGGACTTCACCATACTTTCCAATGCACGATCCAACACAGGACGAGATTGCTGAAAATCATAGAAAAACCGTTCCTGTGTTGCTCCCGCCCACTGTGACTCAATAAAACCGATTCGTGCAGTCAGGTCACTTCGTATGGATTCCAGCTGCTGTCTTCCCTGCTCAATCTGTTTAGATACATGTAATAGTTGCTCTGGTGTCACTTTAATTGTACTCATAGGGTTCTCTCCGAAAAAATAAGATTTAACTATGTTAGCAGGAGTACAAGATACATACATCCGTCCAATATCCTGATTTTTCCTTATAATAAAAAGTTTCCTTTAAGTATCTGTACTCTTGGAGTCCTATCTTCAAAAAGCGGCCACTTTACATAACATATTAAATCAATAGTTTATTTCAACTTTATGGCATTCTTCAATCGATTCTTTAACTCCTCTAGTATTTCTCCTGTTCGTTGAAGCAGCTTCTTGATGTGGTTTGGTTTTAGCGTCCGATCCTGGTTAAACTCTTCTATGGAAGACATATGTTGAATCGTACCGATGAACAAAGCAATATCCAGTCCAGGCTCAATATCCGTATGCAATATATGCAAAATCTCATTCATGGTAAGCTCCTTCGGTGGATGTACTACCTGATACTTTTGGACATATAATGCCTTGATCATGGAAGCTAGCGCCCAATCGCAGAGGATCAGACAAGCTTGGAACTGATTGTGACTATGCATGATGTTGGCAAGTTTGATGTGGTACGTCGAAAGCTGGTGAAAGTCCGATATTGTATTATGCAGTCTATGCTCATCTGGATTATGTCTGGACACAGATTGTATAGACTCATAACGTCCTTGAAAACGTGGAGTAAAATCTACTTGGTGATTACAATGTGCTTCGGAAATGGACCGATTTCTTACCATTGTCATTCCTCCAATGAGTTAATACCAATATTATACAACAAAATAAATATCCAAAGATATAATTTACTCAATTTTTACGATTTATTAGATCGTGTTTAGCCCCCAAAATCTTGTCTACACTTTTAAATAGAGGGGGTATGCATTGTGGATGATAGAAAAATTTTAAAGTTAGTCGGTGCACGAATTAAAGTTTTAAGAAAAGAAAAGGGATTATCTCAGGAGGCACTTGGAGAAAAAGGTGGGTTCCATTTTACATACATTGGACAAATTGAACGTGGAGAAAAGAATGTTGCTTTGATTAATCTTGGTAAAATAGCAGAGGCATTGGAGGTCAATGTATCTCAGCTTTTTGCTTATGTAAGTGATGAAATTGAGTTTACTGAGACAGATATAATGATTCAGGAAATAGTAGATATGTTAAGAGAAGCTTCTTCAAATAAAATCCGTTTATCCAGAAACATTATAAGAGAGTTGCTGAATGAATCTAAAGATGACTAACGATAATAGCAAAATATCTTTCATAAAAATGGTACCCAAAGATTTGACACTTTGAAAAAAGTGTCTGGACCGAGGGTACCATTTTAATGGTGACAAGAAGTTGCCTTTTTAAATTCTTAATGGCCTAATCAAATCTAAGATTAAAAGCAGAATCCACAACCAAATAGTAGATTAGATTCTGACTAATTGAAGAAGGAGATACGAGGATCTACACCATGTAATGGAACAACAAGTCCCCTATCTAAAAAATGGTTAAATTCTTCACAAGCTGTTTCCGGTATTAATGAGCAACTATGGCAAGCAGCTAAATTACAAGAGTTTGGCCCTTGTAACCCTATTTCCGTACAAACCGGATCAGCAGAGCACCACCCCGCATTAATAAATGCTTTTTGGATAACAGCTTCAAGATAGTCAGGCTTCCCCATCCGAACCAGCCCGCCCATAGTTCCATCTGAATCACCCGCAGCGGTATAAATAAGAACACCACACATCGGATTTAATGCATTATCGGAGACGTATAATCTTTCCCTTAGAGATGAAGAGCTGTACCCACACTCGAAGACGAGCTGGTTTATAAGTAAATGTGCAAAGGTATGGGCCATGATAAACCGCGGAGTTATCTTTTTCTCTTTAGTACGGTAATTGGCCACTAAATTTCGATATCTTAAAATCAGGGGATGAGCCCTATCTGTTACTTGTATTTTTTGCTCCCACTCTCTAACAACATCTTCATTGAAATTAAAGAATATCCCTTCACCATACACCACATATGCTGGAAGCCAATCATCAGTTAAATCACTCGGCTGATTGCGCCACAGCATTGATTTCATAACCTCTAGATCGCTACACTGGTCATTAAATACACGGTTGAACCCTGATAAAACTCGGGTTTCTTTTAATTTTTCTACCAAATGAATATTAGAAAAATATCTGGATACATCAAATATATCACCTTTGTATGTATCTAGAGATACAGGATTGATTCTTAGATCTTCCTGATTTATTTCCCCATTTAGTACCTCGTACTCCTCTTCCCTCAATACCACTTCCATATCAATAGGCTGTTCCTTATCATCTTTGTTGCCCTCACGTGCTTCCATAGCAAGTAATGCACGCCTGATATCAGAATCAGAATATTCGTTTAATTCTAATAAGAAATGTTCTTTTAATTCCTTAACTATTTCATCTAAACTCAAATTTGCACGATTGGCTAGAGTTATGATCCTTAAAAACTGAGATTGTTCAAAATAAGACAATAGGTCTACAATTTGTTTATTGCTGTTCCCAGGAATATAAATGGCACTACGTACTTGAGCAAAGTAAACATTTGATGCACTTCTCAATGAGGCACGTAAATGGCAGCCACATTCTTCCCCTTCATCAGTCCCAAGCCATGGACGTTTACCTTGACAAAAGAATTCAGAACCATCGTCGCACAGTGATCTACTTAGTTCCGTTTTTCCATCCTCATCTACAGAAGTTATACTATGAAGCATTCTCGGTTTAACTCCGCACTCACATTTTACTTGCATAGATGTAAGTGCTTCTCCTCCTGTGCTTATCAGATACAATGTTTTTTTGCATGATGTATTTTTTTCTTTATGGACCCACTCACGCCATGGAAAATCTTGTAAATGACCTTTTTCGCACATCGCAATGAAAGGAACTTGGGAAATAAAGTTTTTATATCCTTTTCCTTCGCAACCTTTACATAATTCCTTATTTTTTTGATGATACTCTAGCTCTTTCATTTGGCCACAAAATGAACAGTAGTTCCATTTAGGAAAGCGAAGAAATGGGACAGTTAGATATCTATTTATATCATTATCAGAGTTGCCTGTTTTCCTAAAATCGGGTGGGAGCCGAAAATGACTTACTCCCAACATTCGCTCCAAACGCCACTCTTTTATTTTATATTGGGACAAATCGGTAGAATCCATATTGCCCTGCCGATTCTTAAACCAATGATCCAGTCCGCTACACACAGCCGACGTACCATTTTTAGAAATAGACATAGCCCCTGTACCAAAGGGGGAAATTAACTGCGCCCTGCGAATTGGGTACTTCATGATTCCAAATCCTCCATATCTTGAAGCACATAAAGTGTGCTGATTTCTCCCAGACATTGTGAATCCACGTTTCTCATGGAATTTGGTGTAGCCCAGGAAATTCTTTTTGTTGTTGAGTCCACATAGGAACCAGCAAAATAAAGCAACGGATAATCATCAGCACTTTTCTTTTTTGACCATTCGGATGGTTTTAATTTTTTCCATTGAGAGATTCGGCGGTCAAAAACCTTCTGAACATTCTCCAACTCTTCCTTATCTATTGATTTTACCCGGTTACTGATAATCTCTCTTAAGTTCATCAATAGTTCTTCGGGTAAGGGTGATGGTGAACCAACCTCATCCATATGAGCAAATTGACGCACATAACCTACCATGACCGCGTGAAGCATCCGATCTACTACCGCGGGCGAAAAAGGAGTTACACTTGTTGGTTCCACTTGAGCATATAATCTTTCATGGTAACTTCGGAATTTTTCAAAATGAGAGCGATCTCTTGGTTTCGATGCACTATACAATGTGACAACAAGCCCCGGTCTTTCATACCAACGTCGTCCTATACGTCCTGTAACCTGAATGTATTGTGCTGTAGTCTTAGGCTGGCCTACAACAGTTAAAAGGGAAAGGCGGTCAATGTCTACACCAACCTCAATAATATTTGAGGCTAGGCAAACGTCAGTTACTGTTCCGGATCCTATTTCTGTCTTCAATTCACTTATCGCGGAAGCTACTTCGTCACTAGATAAGCGGGATGTTAGTTCCTTAATCTTATGTAAACGACGCAGTTCTTTGTAGTCTATGTTCTCCCTATTTTTTATAACTTTAAGGTGATTAGGTATGTCAGATTGAAGCAACGTTGCTGTTGTACCCAGTTCCCTCAAACTGTTAAAAAAGATAAGCAGAGTCCACCACGGATCTCTTTCATGTTCATCCATTTCTGCTGGAGTCTGAAGTAAAGAGGTTAATGAACGCACCTGTAAGGTTTGCATAGATCCAAGGCCAGGAGCATTCAGCCCAACATATTTTCTACCTGGCAACAAATCCCCATTTTTGTCACGGGCGTATGTTGCGAAAAATGAATCATCTGCATCTAACCCAGGTGCTGGGAATAAAGTCACATTCGTACGGTCATATATGTCCATAATCTGCTTTTGATACCTTCGAATCGTTGCGGTAGAACAAATAATCTTAGGTTTCACACTTTTATCGCCTCGATAATCTGTACACAATTCTTCTATAAGAACTTCGAAAACCCCAGACATAGAACCCAATGGACCGGAAATAAGATGTAACTCATCTTGGATAATCAAGCCTGGTGGAGAAGTAACTCGGGTCCCATCTTTTCCTATACCAAAAATAGAACGTGGTAAGGGATTCCAAGCAAGTTGAGCAAACTTATCAATTGTTCCGATAATAAAGGTAGGACATTTTTCATAAATGTCATCATCTACTACATAAACAGGCAATCTTTCACTGAAAGGGCATGTATTGTCAGTACAATGAATAATAATCTTACCATCTGCGTTCCTATAACCATGTACGCTGAAATTGGATTGTGCTTGTTTTTTATTTTTTGTGCCCCATTTTTTTCCTTTAACAGTCCCAGACGTAACTAGTTTCGATGGGAGTTTTCCCATTTTAGCGCCGCACCAAGGACAAGTAGTAATCAAAAACGGGTTTACATTACTCTTACCGCTTCTCAATTCAGTCAATTGACTTCTTGCAATGGTATGGTTGTTTGGCGTTGTATCCCCGCCTAGCCAGATGCCAATGGAAAATTCATGACTTCCTAATTCTTTTTCATTCTTACGCCGTATATATTCCATTGAGCAAATCAACCTGGAGGCTCTCTGAAATTGATCAGCTGTGAGCAAACGCAATGTGTAACGCATAAGTACGTGTACCCCAGAGTCTGTTTTATTCTTCAATCTTCGCATAAATATGGAGAATGAGGATAACCCCAGGTAAGCTTCTGTTTTACCACCGCCAGTTGGAAAGAAAATCAATTCAACAACTTCACGCTCAGGTGAGTCTGATTCTTCTGTTGATTCCATAGCCATCAGAATAAATGCGATCTGAAAAGCACGCCAATTCCCCTTATTTTTCGGCAGTAAAGTCAAATCGGGTGACAAATAAGGAGACGTAAATCTAATTGTTTCATCAAAAACCTCCGCTGAACGGCTGTATCCACCTGTCACTTGTTGTAAAAGCATAGCTTGATTGGCCAACTGGAAGGCACGTAACACATCTGGATTTTTTAGGTATTTAAGCCCCCGCTTCATCCGCTTTACACATTTATCACATTCTTGAAGATTCCTTTCAGCCGCGAAAAACAACTTATGATCAAGCCTTTCAGCACTTTCCCAGCGGTTCCTAATCCATTTTTCATAAAGTTGAACAATCTCCTCTAATTGCTCTATACCGTCGTTATTTGGATTTAAGCCCGCTAAATCGCTCATAGATACTACAATATCAGTACCGTCGTCTCTTTTTATATCTGGTGTCATACTTTTAGTTTCGTAGGACGGCAAAAAGCTAGTTTGTACAAAATCGACTTTGTCGGATATTGCCTCCCCCCAATCAGCAGCACAACCATGACCCACAGCATATGTTTTCGTCTTGCGGTATAACAAGGCAATGGAAAGCTCTTCTTCATCCAGAATATCTAGGTTTTCCATCTCAGGATAAGGCAAAATTGATGGTTCTTGATCAGATGTTACAACTTGAACTTTAAAAGAAACCTGAAAAAGACAAGAGCTATCTAAGGAAATATGTCTGACAACTTCAGTACGATTTATTAGGCTTACAGTAACAAGCCTTTGAGTATCTTTAGACGGGCGGGATAATATATCCGTTTGAATGTCCAGACCCTCAATATTCATTGCATCTGTTATATTTCCATGTTCTAGTATGTCTTGTGTACCTAAAAGTTTTTCCGCTTGCACTTTTACTAGAAAATATACTGGAACACGGACCCACCACTTGCGTGTTTTCCCCTCTTTTTCTCCTTTTAACTTAATAGATAAAGGATAATATCTTCCACCAACCACATTAATAACTATTTCACTGCCACGTGGTAAATCTGCTTTAAAACTAACGGCCATACTGCTCTGATGGTAAGCATTCGCGGAATCCATATCAAGTTCTGTATCTTCTTCGTCAGAAGCATTTCGGTTATCAATCGTCTCTAGATCATTTGCTGCCTCTTGGAAGAATAGTTTTTCTTCTTGTTCTAAACTATTATTTTTATATTCTTCTAAATTTTCTTCCTTTTTACTACGTAGGGGATACAAAACAGCTGCTCCATATCGCCGTGTTGGAGCTTGATGTAAAATCTCTTCACCAGTTTTTTGATCCTTGTATGGCTTGTACAACTCATCAGCGTTATCAAATATGACACTCTTATCAGTATTCAGTGTAATACTTTTATCAGCTACAGAAGGACCAATGAATTCTTTCATTAAATCATCATAAAGCATATCTCTGTTTTTCAAATTAACATCTAGTGATTTACTCATTTAAAGCCCTCCAATTGACATAAATCAATTACACTTCTTAACTGCTGTGGTTGTAGCTGATATACAACTTGGCTTACGTATTCAATTTTATATGCTGTAAAAGTTGCATTTTCTGCATCAGGTAAACCAAAAGTCATTTTTTGCTCTATCTCTAATTTACCAAGATTTGATTTATTAATTTCTTGTATTATAAGATTTCGAATTACTGTCCCCGCCCGTTGGTGTGCACGATATAATTCATCTGCTTCCTTCCACAATTTCTCTGCATGCTCTTCAAGTTTTACTAGCTTCATTATTGCCAAAAAATCTTTGTACTCCCTTGGTTTAATGTAATCATTTGAAATCCAATTACGAAGGTTAGCTTCATTTGCACGAACTCCTCCATGACGCCGAAGGTATCTACAAATTCTTTCGGAAGCATATTTTATAGTATACTTGTGTAATCTTTTCTTCCAAATAGAATGACGATAACGTATTTTTGCTGCCCGTTTACCTAGATACTCATCGGCTTTTATTTGAATAATATCTCGTCCAGTGCCAGTACGAATTAGCAAGTAACTGTCAGTATCCAATTTGTTAATAGAACACTTAGTTACCTGGTCCTCTGATTGTAGTGATATAGTCCATATGTTCTTAATTGAATGATCCTCAAAAAATATACCTTTCATATCAGTCAAACCAACTAACTTTGCCTTAACAGAATTCGGTGTTGTATGTTTTAACTTTACAGAAAGAGTATTTTCCACTTTTTTGTAATCTACTATTTGATCATTAACTTCAATTACCTTTGTTAGAGGAGAATCTTTTCGTTTATTAAAGACAATATCACAGCCATGATTTATAGTTGAAATTTGTGACTCCGATTCAATAAAATATTGCATTGTAGGAGCACGAAACAATTGCCAATCATAAGATATGATTTCAATAGTTTGGGATCTGGGACAGTTAAACACAAAATCTGGATACCAATATGTTGGTCCTAAAATTATCAATCTCTTATAAAAATTATTTTTTTTTAACTTTGAAGGTGTAACTATAGTAAAAGTATTGTGAGTAATAAAAGTGCGTTTTAGCACTTCTTCTATAGTGTTCAAGTCGATTGCAGTCTTTATAACCAAACCTGTAGAAATTTTATCATTAAAGTTACTTCTCAGATATTCTAGTACAGGTTTCTCAGAGGAGTTATGTAACACTCTATAACTGTCCATAACCAATTCAATATCATTCTTTAAGTTCGGATACATTAACTTACATTGAATTGATAATCTTGTTAACTCGCTCCCACTAAACATATCCTTATGAGAGGAAAATGGGAGCGGGCTAGCTGACAATATGAATCTAAACTTTCTTAAAAGCATTAAAAAATCGTATAGTAAAAAATCGCTTTCATCTAGATTGTGAACTTTATATTCAAGTACTTTTAAAGATAGAGCGTACTCTGCAAGAGGTTTCGATGATATTTCATTAAAACGCAAATAATAATTACTTGTTATTTCAAATAATTTGTTCACACTAGCTAAGGAATTCATCGCACCTCCTCCTCCCAAAATAATAATTCTATTCCTCCTGGTACTATCCCAAGGTCCAAGTTAGAAGTGGTCATTCGATTAACTTCAATGTATCGGTTATTGATTTCTTCAATTGCATACACAAATTGGGGCTCTGATCTGTCGAGGATTACGACTGAATTAAGACATAAAAAGTCTTCTTTCCAATTCAGATAACCATTTGATCCAGAATATATCATTATGGGGCCATCGCTCAAATATATTTCATTTTCATTTTTCTTCGCTTGCGAGGAAAGAAACTGTGATTGGTATGAGTCCACTGTATGTTGAAATTGCCTAATACGCAATAATTCGTTTAATGTTCCCTTTAGAAATAGGTTTTCTTTTGGAATGGAAATTACAGTTTTTGTGGTCTCACTCTCAAGCTGTTCTCTTCTCCCAACAAAACACAATTTAGTTTCTGATTGCTTTAATAACTCTCGAGAATGCAATCCAAATACAGCGTCGGCCAGAGGGAATTCAGTAATAACAGTCCTTCCTAATTGATTTTTAGGTAATCTGGAACTCTTGTTTGTGCTTATTTGTATATCTAGAGCATCCTTTTTTGATATGTACTCCGTTAAACCTCCTGCATTTATTGATTGTGTTTGTATCAGTAGCCTTTGTTCTCCCTCAAAATCTGCAATCCCTAAAAAATTAGCTTTCAATAATCTTTTGTTTTTTCTGTACCAGACAAAAGTGTATCTCTCAAGTGATGCTAACATTTGAAAATGTGCTTCCACTAATTCGTCCGATGAACTCTTCGAGACAATTGAAGTTAAAATCCCCAAACCAACAAAAGGCGCTACATAATCAGTTGTAGGCAAAGCTAGAGCCGCTGTCCATCTTTTATTTTCGTTGCATCTATCAGCAAGTAATTCTCCAAGCTTAATAAAAAATCTAGACCATTCTGGAATAGGAACCCAGTTGATATGATCTTTATAATATAGATTCAGTCCCATCTAAACGCCTTCCTTTCAACTTCCTTTCTAAAAGGGGTATCATTCTAAATGTAGTAATAAATATCACAAATTCTCTACTTTGCTTTTATAAAGAATGCCTTTCGTATATCATGAAACCAAATATTCGACGTAAATCTACAATCCCCTCTTTTCATAAATCTAACGATGAGACTTTTTTCCTGCTTTTATTGATGATAATACTATTCGCTTCTGTGTCTACATAAACCACATAATTAAAAATAAGATATAAAAATAAAAAAGACAAAGCAGCACTCTCGCCACTTTGCCTTTAACCAGTCTTTTATAATTACATCTTGAATCACGCTAAAATCGGCTCCATATAGCTATCTAAAAATTCTTCCGTAATTCCTTTTATCTTGCGCTTTTTAAATAATACGTACATTTCTTCAACAGCACTATATGGAAAAAATCTCGCATCTAACTCTCTGAACTGTGGGCGGGAGGCTTCTCTATAAACCTTTTCCCTCTCTTCATCAGCTGCAACAATTACAAATCTGGTAGGAAAAGGTGGGAGCACTTCACGTAATGCATCTTGAAACCCTTTCATCCTAGTCAGTCCACTTGTTACACCAGTACTATGCTCAACCTCCATCACAGCTGGCATTAACCTCCCGTTTTTAAACCAGATACAGTCAATCAAATGAGCTGCTCTTTGAGCACTATAGTACGGTGCTATAAAATTCTGCTCTTTACTTAAGGAAGCTATTACGCCCTCCATCTCACCTATTTTTTTATCCTTATAAACTATCCCCTTATCATTTTGTGCAACCCATGTTTTAAATCCTAAATGTTTACCTATTTCAATAAGAGCTATTTGTATTTGGCTATGTCTACGTTTCATCTCAATATCTAGTGCAGGGTTGTTCATCTCATCAGGTAAAATTAGTGAATCATACACTATATCAGTAAAAGGTACCTCCGAAACCACCATGTCTACCTGTGCTTCAACCAAGGTACCAGGAGCATGAGGGGTATTGGGACACCACATAATATGTTTGTGACCTTTTTTTATTTTATTGTTTGAACTTGTGCTCTCAATCCTCCCCGGATAGCAATAATAAAATTGTGGCGTATGCGCCAGTAACGCCTCTAAGGCAGAACGAGTGTTATAACTTCCTCCGAATATTCTATCTACATTAATTGGCTGATCAGGAATAAATGCGTTAGCTAGTCTCCATATCATTTGTGATGATATAGATTCGACTTTTGCATCCGACCACGTTTCACCTTTATCCGAACGTATCCTTTGAATAGAGATTGGCCCTTCCGGTCTTACAATATTAACAATCCTTATTTCCGTAGGGGTTTTAGAATGAATGTAATTAAAGCTAGTATTCTTGGGTAAAAGTCCAAGTTGATGAACAAGATTAGCAGCTGTTATTTTAACCATTTTTATCCAACTCCAAAAAGTCTAGTATAGTCTCTGCAATTCCTTTTGACGCTAAAAAAGGTACTCCATTCCCTACTGTTTTGAATGCATTAGATAAAGTAATATCTTGAGGTAATTCGTATTCTTTCGGCAAACTTTGTAATGCTAATGCTTCAGCAACTGATAAACGCCGAGCTTTATATGGATGAAGATGTACTTCATTATTTCCATAAGCTGCTGTTGGGGAAGGTCTCCAGCGATGCAAACGTTTATATGATTTCTTAGAGTCATCCCCTTCTGGAATCACCAGAAACTTAGTAAGTCCTGCTCTAGGTGTGAAAAATTGATTGGAATTGGGATGACGCTCCACATCATTCCTCTTAAACCAGTAATTAACGGTAACATCTTCTATAATATTTTCGGGTTTAGTTCTCTCAATATTTTCTTCAAATGTTTCCATCCCAGGCCAGTTTACTTCATTAATGTTTTCCATCCGATATTTTATGTGTTCCTCCCAGGGGAAAGTGTCATTAAGTGAACGGCTTGAATCAAGTTTAATTCCTAAGTTTTCTAAAACATTCTTTTTAAATCCTATTAGAATAATTCTCTCTCTTTGTTGTGGAGCACCATACTCAATAGAATTTATGAGACGTTCTGTCATAACATATTCTTTATCCTGGAGCCTTTCTTTCATAAGATCGTAAAAAGCTCTATGCTTTTTAGTTCTCCATAAACCTTTTACATTTTCAAACAGGAAAAAATCCGGTGACTGTTTACAAATTAGATCAATATATGTTGCTGTTAATTTACCGTTTTCACCTTCATGTCCTTTGTTTTTACCACCAACTGAGAAGTCTGGACATGGAGGTCCTCCGATAAAACCAACTAAATTACCTTCCTTTTTCGTCTCTTGTATCAATAAAGAGAGACTATCGCTTTTCTTCTTATCCTCAAATTCAGTTATATCACACAAATGATAACCGTACCTTGGCTCTGGAATCCCCATTACCTGACGAGAATGTATATACGTTTCTAGAAAAGGACGATGATACTCGTTAACAAAAGCAATATTATAACCACTCTCTTCAAAACCAAGATCCAAGAAACCTGCTCCTGAAAAAAACGAAAAAATTACTGGTGCCTTATTCATTATATTTACCCTACCTTGGACGATTTTTTAAAAATTACAAACTAATGTTCGCTCTTTAGTTTACACTTTTAAGCTTGTCTACTACAAGCTTTTTGTAACCAAGGTAATCGCAAATATATTAAATTAGAAACAAAATATTGAAATATGATACAACTAATTCAGCATTAAATTTTTTAATTCTTCTATTGTATATGCAGGTTTCTTTCGATGTAGCATCGCGTGACAATTAGGACATACAGGTCTTAAATCTTTAATGGGATCGACTGCATATCTCTTACCTATTTGGTTTAGTTCAACCAAGTGATGTACTTCAATAAAATCTTCACCTATAGATCCATATACATTTTCAAACCTGATATCACAGACAGCGCAACTGAAACCATAATGTTCAATACACTTTTGTCGAGCCTCGAGATTTCGTTCATATGTATTCACAATTCTTCTCTGGCTATTTCCTTCATAATACAACTCTAACACTTCATTTTCTTCTATTGATTGAGTATTTTGAGATTCATGATCTATAAAAGACCATAATATTCGTGTAGGGTGAGAGTTTTCGATCAGTTTAACTTTTCCAAGGCCATGATAAGTAAACAGTAACTCTTTACTACTATTTCTAGTGAAGATATATATATTTCCTTTAGGATTTAATATATATTTTAATGTCGCTGAGTTTATTCCATGGGTGCCTTTACTGAACCATTGAAAATAGTCACCCAGAAATTTATTATTGTAATCATGCCCAGTTCGTCCAGCAGAGTTAATATTCGAAAATATATAGAGATCATCTTTAAATTTTGTATAACCTGTGTTCCAATTTCCTCCTTGTTTCTCTTTTGGAACCTCCACAATTTTATAAACATCTTTTCTCGAATACTTATTACCTACAATAAAATAATTGATCATTATTATCACTCCTAAAAATGTAAATTCACCATTTCTCTTGGATTGAAATTCATTAGGGGTTGTAATGTCTATCATTTGTTTTCTCATTTCTGTTGTTAGCACAGTGGCAATAAAAATGACAATAAAAAATACTCCTGAGGATGAGGTTACAAGACTTTGTACTTGAGCAAATTCATTTGTTTTTTCTGGTATATCTAAAGTAGTAAAAGTTGAGAAGGTGTTTAATAACAAGGCAAAGTTGCCTTTAGGTTTTTCTTCAAATACTTCAGTGAGAATAGTTTCAAAATAAGTAGTTGTAAACAAGATCGTAAACCAGTTTGCAATTACTTTAAATTTGTTATATATATATCACTTTTGTATTTATCAATAACTAACAAATCAGAATTAAAAGCGGTTAACAACATAGATTTTAAAATATTGAAATGGCAAATGTAGATAGGAACTAACATAACATAAACTAGCCATGGTTGTTTATCTGATATATCAGAAGTAAAAAACATAAACATAAACATTACTGGTACTGTGAACAAAAAGAAAGGATCTACTGTATTAAGACTCTTATGCACTTTCAGTTGCTGCACAGAAGTTAGCATGAAATATAAAAGCTTATA
Organism: Paenibacillus cucumis (ex Kampfer et al. 2016); assembly: GCF_019748695.1. NCBI lineage: Bacteria > Bacillati > Bacillota > Bacilli > Caryophanales > Paenibacillaceae > Paenibacillus > Paenibacillus cucumis (ex Kampfer et al. 2016). The sequence continues at coordinate 108,941 of NZ_JACLIC010000024.1, forward strand.
TATTAAAGATGCAGCTAAACCGATAATAATCCAAGAAATAATAAAAGATATAATCAGAAACCTCACCAAAGAAACAGAGTCATACCTTATAGAAGCTGTAGTATAGAATGAACTTAACAACAAAATGCACATAAAGATAATAACACCAATAACAGAAAATCTCTTTAGTTTGGAACTAGATAAATATTGATAAAGCGGATCAATTGAAAATATATATTTAAGGAACCTTCCCGTAACTTTCCAAAAATTTTGATTTTTATACTTAGATAAACTCATAACAAATTTCCTTAAATTAAAATTAAGCAAAATAGAGAGTAAGGAAAAAACTATAATAACGATTGTTAATAGCATTGAAATGTATTTTTCCATAGTATACAACTCCTAATATTATCAAAGATATAATTACCCCCGGTCGGCCCGGAATCGCTTGTAATCGAATGCAGAGATAACCGTTTTGCCAACGCCTGTGGCGGCGACGATCAGGTTACGGTTTCGTCCATACAGTGTGCGCTCGGCGCTCAGCTGTTCCAGCACTTCCTTTTGATAATCGTAAGGCTGGATGTCGAGGTGGAAATGTCCGGATGGGTCTTTTTTGCGATTCAGGGCTGCTCTCAGCTGTGCCTCATGTTCCTGATCCTCAGGAATGTATCTCGTAAATTCGCGGTCATTCCAGTAACTCTCGAAGGTTGCTTCGATCTTGCGCAGCACATCTTGGGAATCCTTCTCCGTCACCTTGAGATTCCACTCCATGCCACTGGTCAGGGCCGGGTTGGACAGATTCGAAGAGCCGACATAAGCGGTGGTGAATCCCGTATCGCGGTGGAAGATGTACGTTTTGGCATGCAGCCGCGTGACTCTGGTATCATACGAAATCTGGATTTCGGTGTTTGGTAATTTGCTAAGTTCGGTAATCGCCTTAAGGTCGGTAGCCTCCATATAGGTGGTTGTAATGATCCGCAGCTTTCCCCCACCTGATGTGAATTGCTGAAGTTGTTCCAACAGCAGGCGAAGCCCGCTGAATTTGATAAAAGACACCAGCCAATCGATCCGGTCGGCGGTCACGATCTCTTTTTGCAACTCCAGCAACATACTGGGTTCAGACTTGGCCCCTGTGAATAACGAGCTTTGGGCAATTGGCGTATCCGGGCGAATGATTTTGGTATCTCGAATGGCACGGATGCTGTTCAGCTTGGAATACACATGGGTCAGCACCTCCCCCTGCTCATCCAGTTGCAAGTCGTTATACTCCTCTTCCCCCAACGTGTCTTTCAGGGTCGCAATAATCTCATTACAGGTTCGAATCTGCTCTAACACAGCCATCTTGTCTTCCGTCTGTTCCCGTATAATCTTAAGCGCTCTCCGGGTCACTGCCGCCAAATACGTGGACAGCAGCTTACGCGCTTCCTCCGCATCCAGCTTCTCAGTCCCAATGTGATATACATCCGGGTCCAGCGCTGAAATCTCCTGCCTGGTGATTGTGTTGATAAGCTGTTCATATATGCCTTGTTTCATGAATGTACCTCGCGAGGGTTAGAATGGTTGTGGATATGTAGTTGTGTTCTATATGTAATATTTTTAGAGTCTTCTATACTATTATCGACAAATGAAGAGAACTTTTCATTATAGTTTATGATTTAAATAATATCTATCAACTTAAGGGGGGATATGGAAGCAAGTTTAAGATAGGGTGTGGATACAGTACAACGATTAAGATGCACAGGATGATATGTCAAAATACGCCTATATTCCACATTTTACATATACTTAATTTGTATATACAATGAACGACTGTTATATCAAATTTATGAATCCACAAGTTATAACTAAGCATAGTTAGAAATAAAGAGTGCACAGACTCTATATGTCCTTTATTACGGAAGGAGCACGACACTTTTATGAATAAAAAGAGCACAGTCATTGCCCTAATCATTGGTATCCTTATTTTAGTTCTTCCCGCCGTATTTTACTTTTTTACTGGCTCATCAGAAGAATCAGCGCTGCCTGAACCTAATATCCCCACTCAAACCAAAACCGTAAATGGCATCACGATCACGTTACAAAATGCAAAATATAACAACAAGGAGTTGCAGTTGGGATATGAAATAGAGGGAGGCGGACAGTCCGAGAACGATTTGGGATATACCTTCTATAATGAAGGTGACCCTTTCGTTGAATCTGTAAGTGGAACGCTTCTACAACTCGGAGATAAACATTATTACATTACAGCAAAAACGGATCAAATCCGTGATCTGCCAGAATCATTGAATCTTACTTTTGAGATTAAAGCACGTCCGAACTCAGCCGAACAACATAACATTTCTATCCCGTTCGAACTTGTACTAGAGAAAGAAAAGAGTTAATTCATGATCTCCATGAGTTAACTCTTTAGAATGCCCTATTTGAGGGCATATTTTTAGAATTACTTATGATCCGGATTCATCCCTCAGCTTCTCACGCATCTACGGGATCCTTACACCTCTTTATTCTGATCGTTAAAATAAGAAAAACGGCTCCTATCACAGATAGAAGCCGTGCAATGCTTTGTTAAATCACTTCATGCAATCCTTATGACACTACAAATTGTACGACAATTGGGGTGCCATCATTTAATGCATCTCCGCCGGGGATGGTAAGTGTAGTGGTGGTAACTGAGGATGTGTCTGCAGTTTGCATAAGGCCATTAACGTAGAGATTGTAGTAATTGAACGTGCCTGGAAAAGCTGTTGCGGCTGTACCTGCATCGTCGGTAAAAGCCGTCGCAGCAATTGCAAACGTTGCTCCGGTTCCTGTTCCATCCCCTATAGTCGCAGCGAATCTTAAACTGTTCTGAAATGGTGTAACAAGTGGCATGTTTCTCACCTCCTACCTGACATAGTATATGTAGTAGATTTGAGAGTAGTGAAGGCAGAGGGATGAGATGATATAACCATTTTCAATTATTTAGGATTACCGCTGTTAATTGAACGATCTCAATAATGACTGGTGTTTCAGCAAACAGGACACCGCTTTGAGATGGAATAAATAAATCATCTGCAGTTAACACATACGAATTGCCAGGTTGTACGATCCCATTAATATAAAGATTGTAGTAACTCGTCATGCCGATCCCTGCAAATTGAGATATACTTCCTCCCTCATCATTAACAAATTCACTAGCAGCAACCGTAACCGAGTTCGATAAATCCAAATCAGTGTCAGGGAAATAAAAGTAGCGGTCTGATGTAGGAATAATCTGAATTCCGGGGATACTTCCCGGCGGGCCTTGCTCACCCGGAGGTCCTGTTGGCCCTTGCACTCCAGGAGGTCCCTGCTCCCCAGCTACACCCTGTGGGCCAACCGGACCTTGAGCTCCCGGACTTCCCGGTTCGCCTTGTTCACCACGAGGACCAGCAGGTCCCTGCACTCCGGGAGGCCCCTGCTCACCGCCGACACCTTGAGGGCCAACCAGACCTTGAGCTCCCGGACTTCCCGGTTCGCCTTGTTCACCACGAGGGCCAGCAAGTCCCTGCACTCCAGGGGGGCCCTGCTCACCAGATACACCCTGAGGGCCAATCGGACCTTGGGCTCCCGCTCTTCCCGGTTCACCGCGATCGCCCCGAGGACCAGCGACACCTTGTACTCCTGAACTGCCTGCTTCACCCTGCTCTCCCCTTGGGCCTGCCAAGCCTTGGGAACCTTGTTGTGTGATCAGTCCCTGCGTTTCAGGAAAACTGACTGTTTTTATTTCCTCCATTTTAGCGGGGGTAAAATCCAAAGTGGGCTCAGGACAGGCGAGAGGAATATTTCTTCTTCCAGAGAATATGCTATTTCTGTATCTGCGGGATACTTTCTTTTGTCTCACGCGTTGCTTGCAAGCACATCTTTTTCTTCCCACAGCTTTACGTATCACATACCGTTTCTTACGTTTTCTCGGGTTATTGTTACAGCGTTTCGTTGAAGAATGTCTCTTTCTTAATGAGTGAAGAGTCGTTTTCACCTTTTTCGTATGCTTCAAAGTCGCCACACTCCTTAGGCCAGTAAACACAGTATATATGCCCTATACTATGTCTTCTGCATATGCGGAGAGTGTGCGAATAACTATGACCACAGCCCAATAAAAAAGAACTACAGCTTCTGCTATAGTCCTCCCTCTTACCTGTTTCACCCTTATTTGCTTTGATCGCACCTGGGATTCAACGCATCTCTCCAAACGTCATCTTCCACGAAATCAACCTTTTTCTCCTTAAAATAAGATCGTGTCTCTTGCTCCAAATCATTTAGGATCTGAGGCCAGTCCTTCTCTTCGATCACTGTCGTTTCAAAGTCTCCGACGATATTCAACCACCGCTGATTTAACTCTTGGTAGCCCTGTATTCTGGCTTTTAGTTCAGCGGATACAGGATAATTGCTGATATCCAGCCTTTCGAATGTCATCTGCATACGGCGAAGCGCCTGCGGCCATATGTCTCCTACTTCTATATGATTGATAAATAACGCTGCAGGTTGAGCCAGCCAATTCGCTTCCTGACTTAAAGTGAGATTCATGAAGTTATATTTATTGATGATCTGCATCATATTTATTAGACCGTAATAGACTTGCCTTGCCTGCTCTCCGTCCTCAACCATCTCGTTTATAATTTTGCCATCCTCCAGTATGCGGTCAAAAATACGATCATTCGTGATAATCGCACTTTTCATATCAACCATATCTTGACGGATATTCGAGGTCAGGTATTGTTCATACATCTTTTTCTCTTTGTAGAAACTGTAGGTTAGAACAAGCAAGATCACAAACGCAAGGCAGCAACCAATCTTGATAATCCGTTTTTTAAGAATCATGGCGAGATATTCTCCTTGGTTTTTATAGTAAGAAGCACCTCTACGTTTACTTGGTAGAAGTGCCTTAAGTCTTTCATAGTTTTAGTTGTAAGATTTCATCTAAATGTTTATCGGATCAATGTAACACCAACGATTACTTCGTTATCTTGTATTTGATCAGATGATATCTGCCGTCGCTAACCACGGTACGATAGACCACATTTTCAGACGCGTCATATGTGAAGTTACTCTTATGCACATCATCTAAAACAAAATATGTACTAAGCAACATGTCTCCATTATCTTTCATTAGTGTATACCGTTCTCCCCATTTGCCATTAATGGTTCCATAATCAATATACTCAATATAGCTATCGTTACGATAGAAGCTCATTAAATAGTTAGCATTAAGCTCACCTTCGTAAGCATGAGAAAACAGCTTTTTGAAGTTATGGTCGTATACCGTGAAATTGTGTTCAGATTGGTTATCAATTAATAGTTTACTTCCGGTTGAATGCATAGACATGCTCATGTTTCTATCCAGCACGGTGTCCCATTTGAGTTTACCATTCAATCCATAAGCCATTAATTTCTGTCCACCATCTGAATTGTTTCTAACATATTCTATAATCAGTGTACCGCCACTTAATTGATGATAACCCGCAACGTAGAATCCACTAAACTTTTGAGTGTTTATCGTAAATAATGGCTTTTTCAAAGATGTTACATCTTTGAAAACCTCGATTTTATTCTCACTTTTAAAATGAAGTACATAACCAGAATTCAATACCTTCGTATTAAAACCTAATACCGTTTCGCTTGTTGTGACCCCTTTGGAATTTAATGTAATAAAACGAGACTGATCTTTAAGACTATCCGTTTGTTGCAGAACAATTCCATTTTTATACGGATAGATATTGGAGAAACTTAGATCTTTCTTCTCGAATAGACGCTTTCCTTTCCCATCTAAACTAAGAATGTTAAACGTTTTTCCGCGATTCGTAGAATACTGATAGAATATACTGCCGCTTTCGTTATAGAACCAAGTATGATTCAGAGGGTAAAAGTTCTTCACTTTATTTTTAATGTCATACGTCCAAGCTAGTTTCCCTGTCTTATTATTTATCGTGTATAGGCTGAAGTTATTACCAGATACCTTGGCGGGATTTACCATCACAAGCTGAGCAGCACGATTAATAATATCTAGTGGAGTGTAACCCAGATCAAAGCTCAGATAATCAATTTCTTTCGGAAACGTATGTATCCACTCCTGCTGTAACCCTCCGTGCTCTTCTAAGCTTAATTCCTTAAACTCTGCATAAGTCTGATTTGTACTGGCTAAATACAATGTTAAAACTACAAAAATGGCTATTAATCTTTTGGATACTTTACTTTTCAATACGACACAGCCCTTCTCTTATTTTATGTTTACTTTTATGTACACGAAGAAAAATGAATTCATACTAATCCATTTTCAGATCATGTGTTGCATTTATACATTCAAATACGATAAAAGATGAAATACTCATTCATTCTCCATCCTCTTAACTCAAATAACTTTTTCACTACACCACTTAGGGTTATAAGGTCTTTGACTTAGTCTAAAGATATCATCAGCCGTGTAGCACCACTCAGCATCATCAAACCACAAGTAATCTTCTGGATTATCTTTAAAATACTCCACTACAAACTTGTAAATGAATTCATAATCCTCATATTTTATATTTTCAATGTCTAATGCCCAAAAATAATTCTCGTCCTGTGTAAGCCATGTAAAACTGTCAAGCGAATCCTCTTCGATCGCATTAACGTTAAAAGTGAAATACTTCAAACCTTCTTTATTCTGTATACTTTTAAACGTGGATTCATCTACATCAGAAAGTGTTCCTTCCCCGGATAAAAAGAGTTGTCCATCATATTTAAGTTTTACTAAAATACAATACATATTTGCTTTATCAGCTGCCTTCTGAAAATCTTCAATAGCTTTCTCAGGGACGTAATGTTCTATGTTTTTCAAAATAATTAACGAACTCACTTTCTCATAACCTCCTCTAATTCACCGGTAGAACTTATTATTCTTATCCCTTTATCATGAATCATTTTAAGTATATTTTCCTGTGTTTTATTTTTTACAGTAGTATCTTCGATATAGTAAATAACCTCTCTATTATTGAAATTGAAAAATTTTTCGTCCATTGGATCAGTAAGTTTATTGAATTGTTTTTTGCTTACCGCGCTTAACGATTTCTTTACCTCAATAAGATGGGAATCGGTCAAAATATCAATGTCTCCTGCTTTTGTATCATCTTTCATATGCAATTGTATTGCCGTTCCTTGTAACCTTCCTGTACCTTTTACAGTTTGTGCTACTTTGCCCTCTAAGATATCACCATCGATCGAGCTTTTTAAATTCTTCTCAATAATTGCGTCTAAATCTTTTGGGCCTTGATTCGTCCAGGATATTTCATTCCCATATGAATTTGTATATATGGTTTTAATACCTTCCATTCTTATTTTACCGTTATGACTCAGGCCACTCTCCTTATCAGTCTCCTTCTTACCTCCCCCACCTCCACCCGATTCATGACGTTCCTTCGGGTGTAAGGCTCTGCCGAAGATCAAATAAGAGAGGGCTTGGCCGACCATCGCACCTTTAACATAACCTGACTCGTCCTCATCGAGTTGCTTCTTCTTTCCATCCACAAACTGCTCGATCTCAGACCTTGCTGTTCCGTTGCCCCAGGCTGCATCCCAAGCAAATGCGAGTCCACGTCCAGCGTCAACTACCTTACCTAGAGTCATCGCATAAGCCAAACTGCCTAATGTGCTTAACGGATTATAGATGAGTGCTTCGGCTGTCTCGCCCATACCTGTAACGGTGTCACCAATGGCTTTGTCCACGGCTCCAGTGAAAAAACTTGGTTTCAACTCATTAGGGATGTACAGAGCCACCTCACCTGTGCTGTCTGTCGTTCTGAAATTATTCGCAATGAAGGTAAACTCCTTCTGAATATTATCCAGCATGCCGAGTGTTGACGGGAAAACATGCTTGACCTCCATGAAATCCCAGAAGAACTTTTCTTGTGTAACCCCCGACCATTCAGAATGCAGCGTATTAAGAGATTTGTCCAGTTCACGAACCATTCGGTCCAAATCCAATTTACATTGCTGAACATAACGTGCCTTGGCATCCAATTCATCGGGGTGTACCTGAATCCGCAACATGCCGTTTTCACCACCAAACCTGATCATAGTCGTTATACCTAAATTTTAACAAATGGAATTTATCTTTGAAATTGAACAGAAGGATCATTTTCTCCCTCAAAGATTCAGTAATTAAGCAACTGCCTACACAACCAAGATTGCGCATTCAAACATACGTTCTATAATGATGAATCACTTCTATGTTTATGTGTAGAAGTGCCTTTGCCCCGTTTTATTTCAGTCGGTATTTCAATCCAATCAATGTTCCCTTGGAATGATTAGTTGGATTATGATTCAATTTATTATGGAAATCATTGAGCCTTCATATTACGCTCTCTTAATGAATTAGCAAATCATTCAAGTAAGTTCTCTTACAAATCTATGGGATTCTTATAGCACCATTCATTGTCCAATGGCTTATTTTTTATTTTTTCTAAATCCTCTATTGTATAAAACCAATTATCTTCAATCCATACTTTTGCAGAAGGATATATTTTTAGAATTCCATAAAGTACTTTAAATAATAAATCTTCATTCTCATAGAAATCTTCAGATACTAATGCCTTAAAATATTGGCTTTTAGAATCATCCCAATTAAAATCTACGGTTTGAAATTTATAAGGCTCATCATACAAATTCCAAGGTATTTGCCTTGAATAACTGTCTTCAAACGGAATGTCACTAATATATATTGAGCAAAACTTTAATTTCCCAGTTTCATCATACTTGTCATAATTGTTAGCAAAGTAGAGCCCGTAATTAATAGATATTTCTCTAATAATTTTTAATAAATCGCTTGCCGAGATACTTTCTCCTTGCCTAAATAATACAAAAGTTGAAATTCCCATTATTTCAGCCCTCTTAACTCAAATAACTTTTTCACTACACCACTTAGGATTATAAGGTCCCTGACTTAGTCTTAAGATATCATCAGCCGTGTAGTACCACTCGGCATCATCAAACCACAAGTAATCTTCTGGATTATCTTTAAAATACTCTACTACAAACTTGTAAATGAATTCATACTCATGATTGATATTCACAATATCCAATGCCCAAAAATAATCCGTTGATTGGGTGAGCCACGTGAAACTATCATATGAACTTTCAACAACCTTGTTTACGTTAAACGTAAAGTACCTAATTTTATCTTCATCTTCGGAACTCAACAGAGTCTCTTCGTCTACCTCGGATAGTGTGCCTTCTGCAGATTGAAAGTTCTGATCTGTATCAAGTTCAACTGTAATGTGAAAATAGTACAAAATATTCGCTCTCCGCGCTGCCTTCTTGAAGTTCTCAAGGGTCTGCTCTGGAGAATAATTTGATATTTTTTTTAGAATTATTACTGAGCTAATTTCCTTTAAGCCTCCTTGAAATTCTCTATATCTCCTGATATTTTCGATTTTGAATCAACGTTCTGTACTCTTCCCGATTCCAAAATCCCTCTTCGTTATTAATTCTCAGAATTCCGTCAATTCTGTAGAAGTATTCATTATCGTTATGGGAAAAAAGTAGATTACTATCTGTAGAATCAATGATTTCGAAGACGATCAATAGAATATTCTTGGTTGCTTCAATGCTATCCCACTCATTATCTAGGCGAAAATTTAAACTTTGAGTATATTCAAAAGTCACTAGAGAGGAATTTCGACTCGTATCCAAAGGGATCATCTGACGTATCAATTAAAGAATTAGAGAAGCCATATCTGCTAATCGTTTCATCAATCTCAATTCCTTAACTGGATCACCTCTTTACAAATAAACCCAATCTTATTTAATTTCTTTATTAGCGCTTCTACTATAAATACAACGTACAGACATTCAACACAAGAAGTCCCTCTTACATTTACATGGCAGAAGTGCCTTTAAATCTAACTTTAACGTTCCATAAAGTTCTCATATTCAATATGCTCAAGAAGCTCTCCATAATTCGTCTGAAGCATTTCAAGGTAAGTTATGTTGAACGTATACGTTCCTTCTGCATAAAAAAATATTTCCTCTCCCGATGTGTGATAGAATATTCCACTTACATGGAGCGATTCTAGAATTGCAAATGAGATTTCGTACATCATTTTATAACAGATTTCATAATGTTGATTGTTTTTTAATTCGTAAGATATAGTCTGTTCATATATAAAATCCTCTTCTTGGAACATCGTTTCATAAGAAGCGGCTGGATGATTTCGCGGGAAATGATTATCATATAAAGTTATTTTCAAACCGTTGCCCAGATCAAACTCATCATTGTTTTCATTTTTTTTATAACTCACCTTAAGATTTTTACTTATTAATAGATTCTTCATCCGTAAGGCATCCTGTTTTCCGTTTAGTTTAAGTGAATACTCCATAGACTTATCTCCCCTACTTTATGGATATACAGAAATTATCTTACCGTCCTTTTTTATTGCGATAACTTCTTCTAAACCTTCAATTTTCCAATCTCGGAATTGTTTCAGCAAAGAAGCGTCATCTCCAGCCCACTTTGACAAGTTAATTACCACATTCTTAGTTTGTTTTTTGGCTACGACTTTTTCTTCTACTTCACTCCAAATACCTCGGATACCTTTATTCTCAGTTGGTGAGTAGCAATCAAATATACGATCTTCAATTCGAAAATCTGGATCTCTATTAATATCAATACCATCGCTTTCGCGAACTTTTGGGTTTTGTTCAATTTGATAACCATTTTTCGCTAATACATCAGCAGCATCATTTTCAAGTTCTAAGGACTGTTTAGTTGCCTTATCTGCATTATTGGGGATTTTTGTTCTGGTACCATTTGGCACAGCTTCTGGATTAGGTAGTCCACTTGGCTTAATCACACCAGATTTTGCATTGTTTTTTTCATTTCCCTTTTCCTTCTTACCTCCTCCACCCGACCCATGATGATCCTTCGAGTGTAAAGCCTTACCAAAGATAAAATAAGAGAGGGCTTGGCCGACCATCGCACCTTTAACATAACCTGACTCGTCCTCATCGAGTTGCTTCTTCTTTCCATCCACAAACTGCTCGATCTCAGACCTTGCTGTTCCGTTGCCCCAGGCTGCATCCCAAGCAAATGCGAGTCCACGTCCAGCGTCAACTACCTTACCTAGAGTCATCGCATAAGCCAAACTGCCTAATGTGCTTAACGGATTATAGATGAGTGCTTCGGCTGTCTCGCCCAGACCTGTAACGGTGTCACCAATGGCTTTGTCCACTGCTCCAGTGAAAAAACTTGGTTTCAACTCATTGGGGATGTACAGAGCCACCTCACCTGTGCTGTCTGTCGTTCTGAAATTATTCGCAATGAAGGTAAACTCCTTCTGAATATTATCCAGCATGCCGAGTGTTGACGGGAAAACATGCTTGACCTCCATGAAATCCCAGAAAAACTTTTCTTGTGTAACCCCCGACCATTCGGATTGTAGCATATTAAGCGATTTATCCAGTTCACGAACCATTCGGTCCAAATCCAATTTACATTGCTGAACATAACGTGCCTTGGCATCCAATTCATCGGGGTGTACCTGAATCCGCAACATGCCGTTTTCACCACCAAACCTGATCATAGTCGTTATACCTAAATTTTAACAAATGGAATTTATCTTTGAAATTGAACAGAAGGATCATTTTCTCCCTCAAAGATTCAGTAATTAGGTAACTGCTCTACACAGCCAAGCTTGCACATGTACGCATACCCTATCTAATTTGATGTATTATTAGGCTCCCATATGAAGAACAGGCGTTCAGCGGAGGCATCATTTCAATCCATGATAATTAATCTCCACCACCGCCCGAGTCCCCGCCTCCGCCGGAATCCCCGCTGTCTGATCCGTGATGATGACCGTCCCCGCTGTAGCTATCCGTATTGACCGAAGTGTGACCGCTGCTTCCACCCGAATCAGGGAATATCGTGGCGAAGACATAATTGGTGCGATCAAACGGAAACTCTGCCGCAAACATCGGCCTGAATATGCCTCGCAGATGCAAAGCTAGCACCAATAGAGGTGTATGTTTTAATGTTGTTGATCCAGGTACACTGTTATCTGATGCAGGTTCACGATCCGCAAGGCGTCTGAGCTCTGGATCATGGTGTTGCTGTAACACAGACCAATCTGTTTTGCGTACACATCGTGATCCAATGCCCAGCACCAGAGCGGTCTGAATGATCTGTTCCAACACTTCTGGCGACTCACTCAAACGCTCGGCTGGAATGCCCTTTCTGTATCGTTTACGCCAGTGACGCATAGAGGCCTCCCAATCCCTCTCAGATGGAGCCACTTCTCTAGCAGGCAAGAACAGACGAACAAAAATAGACAGAAATATAATACTGTATAGCGATGAAGTAAACGCTGAATTGCCGTTGATCGCCACGGTGAGGCTGATTATTAATCCTACACAAGCCGCTTGATAGAGCAAACGCACATGAATTTTCCGAATGACCAAGAACCAGATCACCACTGTAACTGCCAGACCCATCACACCTGGCACAGATACACGCTCTACAAAACACACGATACCTGTAAGGAGCATCAGAATAGGAAACATGACATAGACAAGCAATCGCAAAAGCAACGGAGTTCGAATCAGCTGTCCCCAGTCTCTCGTCTCTACGACTTGTTCCTTCCACGACTGAACGCCTTCGCTCAGCGCCTTTTCTTTAAGCCGGTAGTACTGCATGGCTTCTCTCTGCTTGCTTTCCCCTTCGCTTGGTCCGGCCAAAGCATCGAGTCTCAGCCGTTGTTTACCGAAACCATAGGTAGAGAATAGCCATTGCAACAGACCCTGTTCATCCGGCGAACTGCTAGTAACCGAGGATTCCACACTGTACTCCAACGTTGTTTTGGGTCTAAGTTGAGGATTGCTTTCACCTGGATCATTCCGATATCGTCCTTTGGTTTTCACAACTCGCATCGACAATATGCCTTTACGAATTAACTGGAACATGGTCGCCTGTGTGTCCTTCAACTTCAGCCTGCCCTTGCTCCGCAAATAGGCGAGAAACAGTGGGTCTGCTTGCTCCACTTCTTCGTCTGTGAAAGGTCCCTTGCTCAAGCGAGCCCTCACCCGGATCAGCAATTGAACGACAATGATACCCAGAAGCATCCACATGATCCCTTCCATAAGCTGCTTCAACCATGCCTCCTGCAAGATCGGGGCCAGCTGTCTCTGGACAAGAACCGAATGATAGAACTGAGATGAAGCTTGCCAATCTGTTAGTATATCTCTCATGTGATGACCCCTTTCATAGGAAAAAAATAAAACTTCGGCAATCTACCCTACTCTATATAAACCTGTTCATATCCCAAAAGAATCCCACCAGAGCACCCTTTTTCATCGCTGCGCCTTTCAGTGTTCATTCTTAAACATTCATCATTCATGCTTCATGCTTCATGCTTCATGCTTCATGTTTCATGTTTCATAATTCATCATTCGTAACTCTTATCTTTCTTCTACATCTTTGGAAAGTAGAAACTATTTTGCTTCTCACAATTGGTTAAAACGTACACTGACTCTCCTCGCTCCATTTTGGTCAGTTCCAATCCCTTGCAAGTATTCGTCATGATCTCTTCTCTGGAGCCATACTTATCTCTTGTCGCATCATAGGTGGATTGAAACAGCGTACCGTCATAGATTAGCTCATGGATGATGGGATCCCCTTCAATCGTATACATGGTGACCCGGACGTGATCCGGTTGATTCTTTTTCACATTTTGCAGAAAAGACTCCCACTTCTCTTGGTTTCGCATCTCTCCATGGAGGAAGACAACATCTCCACTTTTTTCTGCTTGCTCCCCGTTATGCGGCTCAACTATAGCAGGAAAAGGATTTTTCTTCTCTACCGGATCGACAGCCTGCTGCGGATCATTCGAACTACACCCTGTTACAAGTACAGTTGCTAAACATAACATAATGAAATATTTTCCCATTGCAATCACCTCATATGTACAACGTGAACAAGACTGGATAGGTTACATTTTTTGAAAATGGATGTCCAAACTCTGTAACATCCCCTGCAACTTTTTTAGTGAAATCTCTTCAATTCATGTAACCTTCGTGCTAGTTCTTACGTTTATTTAACAGCACTTCCATTTTTACCATAAATCTTCCAAAAGAGGCGATCTTATGTATTCCGATAATCATGCTAATCATGTAACAACAGAAAAAGCATTCTCTTCCTCACTGGTCAATCCGGCCCGCAAGCAACAAAGTGCATCCCTTCGCCGCTTCAGTAGAATCATCATTTCAGCTAGTGTTGTCTCTACTCTGCTCATAGCTACGCTGCCTTCAGTGTCTACTACGTACGCAGCCAATGACGAGCAGACTTTCACGGGGAGCGCTCCGGATCGAGCAGTCTCGGCTTCATCCTCAGGCTCCTCCCCCGAATCTTCTGTAACTTCCAATACAGCTCAAGAGCTCCACTACACTCAAGTAGCAGGAGGTTACTATTACACGGTGGCGTTAAGAAGTGACGGTTCTGTCTGGACATGGGGACGAAATCTGTTAGGAGAGCTGGGAATCAGCGACACGGTGAGATATCGCCATACATTCAGTCCTGTCCGTATTCCGCACTTAACCAATGTCACAGCAACCTCTAACTCCGGTGGAGGATACAGTTTAGCTGTTCAAGCAGACGGAACCGTGTGGCAGTGGGGAGATGGCAGAACCCCCAGTCAAGTTCCTGGCATCACCGATGCTAGACATGTTACCGCAGGATCTTTCATGAGTGTAGCCCTCCTTCGGGATGGTACCGTTCAATCCTGGCAGACCCCACCTCAGAAGCTTTCTAACATGATGAACGAAGAGGCTGGGAAGAAGCCCACCCTGCACCGAATCAGCGGTTTGAAAAATGTCGTGCAAACCACGCTATCTGGTTACGATGGATATGCGTTGAAAAAAGACGGTTCTGTCTGGACATGGAAAGAAGCGGATGAAGCGGGCAGTACCCCTTCCAAAGCCAAGCCAGTCAAAGGCCTCACCAATATCACGTTCATCACGGGTAAAGGCGGACAACTGATGGCGCTCGATTCGAAAGGCAGAGTCTGGAGAATGGATGTGCAAGGAAAACGGATTCCATACCACCATGAGCTTAAAGTGAAAACGTTGGATGCAAGCTCCAATTATGTCCTTCTGGTGACTACAAAAGGCGAGGTATACAGCTTCGGGAACACCGTAACAGGCAAACAAGGGAAAATAAAGCAGTTATCGGATATCAAAGGTGTGTCTGCCGGGTACTACCATAGTCTTGCACTTTCCTCCGATGGAAACGTCTGGGGATGGGGTGGTGACAAATATCAGGAGGCAGGTGCGCCGGCCACATCTTCGGGAGGCATGGTGTACATCCCTGTTCAAGCTAAGCTAGGTACAGATATCTATGTAAATGGCAAGTTACTACAATCCGTATATCCTGCAGTAGAAACGAGCGGAACGCTCCAACTTCCGATCAAAACGATTGCGTTAACACTTGGAGCAACATTTGAGGTGCATACCGCAGATGGATTAATAAGTCACTATACCTTAAAATATAACGATCGGATCATTACGATCAAGCCGAATGAACTGCAATACACGGTATCCACCTTAAATAAGCTTGACCCGCAGGAAGAACAGGTTATATCGCTACGTGAACCCATTGGCAACTACTCTGGAGGCACCACAGCACCTTATGACATGTTGCGGGGGCTTGGGCTGGACGTAACCTGGGATAGTAACACCGCCAAAGTAACGATTGATGAAGTGAACTGACGGAAGACACTACCCGCACATGGACAAATTAATTAACACTTGTAGCCAACTTAGAAAGCTAAGCATACACACGAACTGAAAAAATCCTCCTGAAATCAGTAGCTGTTAAGAAGCAGCATCTAAGATTTCAGGAGGATTTTTATTTTTATTTGTTAGAAGCGGCGGTCTTTCATTTACTTCTCGAACCGGAACCAGCCAAAGTCAAACTGACTACCGGGCAGAAAAATAAAAGTTACCTTTTGCTCCCCGTATACCGGTTCTAATTCAAATGTCCGTTCCTCGTACCCTTCGGATTGAGTAAACTCCACCAGTTGGTTGCTCTGCCCGTTCGCACCCGAGAAGCGGATATGAATCGTGTTTTTATCTATCGCTGAAGCGCCATAGATCACTAGTTTTGACGTACCTTTAGTTGTGAAATTCATCTGTTCAAACTCCAGCGAAACGTTATTCCCGATGCCTGCCACACGGTCGTCCTCAATCGTGAACGTATCTCCGTACAGATGATCGCAAGACGCAGCCGCATTGGTTTCAAAAGCCCTGCTTTGGCGTTCAAATGAAAAGCCCTTAATATGAATCTTCTGTTTCAGCACAAAGCAGATCGACGTAATGCCGCTGAGTCGTTTGGACAGACGATACGTCTCCTCCTGGTATACATTCCATATCGATTCCTTGTCGTACACGACATCGGCAATCATCACACTGCCCTCTTCACCCGGCATGCCTTCCCAGATTTGAAGGAAATATGTTTCACTCGACAGCGCAAAAATGGGAATCGTGATCGTATCCGAGCCGTATGGGCCGAAGTCGATATTGCGAAAGCCCACGTGAGTTTCACTGTCCCTGCTGGTAGCTACGCCACGTTCATTACCGTTGCCCACATCACCTTTGGTATAGTCATACAGGCCACCTGAGATAAATCCATATGGATCTTTGTAGGCTGTACCTAAACCTTCTGCCTTGAACTCCAGTTGGGAGATGAGTTTGGGTTTGTCTGTACCGTTGTTGCTGGTTGCACGCAGGCGGAACGCCCCGTCGCCCACAGCTGATACTCTGACCCTATGCCTTCTCTCGTCTACGTCTATACTCTGTGAACCTGGCTCGTCGCCCGTTCCAGAAGTGATCACTTCTACCTTGGCAATATTGGACACGATGCCAGCATCATTTACAACAGACCATTCCACATCCCGATAGGAAGTACTCTCCGGGTACAGTTTGGCTGTAACTATCACTTCCGGGTTAGAGGCATCAAGAATCTGTCCTGATTCACTGATGATTTCAATTTTGCGCAGAGGGATCTCCTGAGCGTGACCCGTCAGTACCGGGCAATTTTCATTTTTCATGAAGACAGGTTTTGCATCCACTGTTATGGATTCTCGCTCCACATCCGCTACCTTAGATTCAAATGTAGCTGTTGCTCCTTCTAGTCCTTCCGAAGACACCTCGACCTGAATTGTTCCTGCCTCATTCGTCGAGCCGATAATCGCCATCAGCTTGCCGCTGAACAATCTTCTGCTTAGCCCTTTATACGGGTCATAGTCCGTGCTATCCCCGTTATCCAGACCGAGCAAACGTCCCGCACCAGACACCTTCACCTGCACACGATTATTGGCATTGTGTACCGGATGGCCTGCTTCGTCTTCTACTGTAATCTCTACAAAAACGAGGTCTTTTCCGTTAGCCTGCAACTCCTGACGATCTGTCGACAGGCACACTTTCTTCGCATCGGTAAAAGAGTGCTGTACATCGGTAGCAATCACTGTACCATGCTCATCATAAGCGATGGCTCTCAGCTCACCTTCTTCAAACGGTACTTTCCACCAGCCGGATAACTGAGTTCCGTGAGCATGGTCGATATCATACGTGCCGATGGTTTCACCATTGAGCTGCAATTCAATTTTGGGTGCGTTACTGCAAACACGAACATCAATGATCTGACCAGGGCTAAAATCCCAGTACGGGAAAAGATGCACCATTGGACTTTTTTTATAATCCGTCCAGGCGGCTTGATAGATGTAATAAGAGTCTTTCGGGAACGTAGCCGTGTCCAGCTGTCCAAAATATGAATTCTTCGTATGATACGGCGTCGGTTCGCCAATATAGTCAAACCCTGTCCAAAGGAATTGCCCCAAGGAAAACGGATGATCGCGCTCAGCTATAATGCAATACTCCGGCGATTTCGCTCCCCAGCTGGTCGTGCTGTTTCCAATTGCCGAGCACTGCTCGTCATCATCGTCCAGAACAGGTTGTTCATATGGAAAGTGATAAATGCCCCGACTTTGCACAACTGAAGAGGTCTCGCTACCATAGATAATCCAGTCCGGATGTTCGGCATGATGCTGGTCATAATATTTTTCAGCGTAGTTGTAGCCAGCCAGCTTCACGATATCCGCACATTTCTGAGCATTTTCCCAAGGCATGTAGTTCGAACCAATCGTCACCCTTGCGTTTCCTTTCGGATCAAATTCCTGCACATACTCCATCAGCACTCGCGTCACTTCCTGCCCACGCTCATCCGCATGGGTATCATAGATTTCGTTCCCGATACTCCACATGATCAGACTGACGTGATTTCGATCACGCCTCACCCAACTTCTTACGTCGCCATGTACCCACTCCTTGAAAAACCTGGCATAGTCATACGGCGTCTTCGCCCGTTCCCACATATCAAATGCTTCGGACACCACCAGCATGCCCATCTCGTCGGCCAGTTCCATGAACTCTTTCGCCGGCATGTTATGCGCGGTTCGAATCGCGTTGACTCCCATCTTTTTCAGCAAAACAAACCTTCTTCTCAGCGCTGTCACATTAAACGCAGACCCTAATGCACCGAGATCATGGTGTTCGCAGACACCGTTCAATTTCATTTTGACACCGTTGAGATAGAAGCCTTCGCTGGCATCCAGTCTGACCTGTTTGAACCCGATCCGCTGTGGAACAGACTCGATAAGCTCCTCATGTTGCTCTCCCGAGATCAGACGTAGTTCTGTTACGAGATCATATAAATGGGGTTTATCCGGGCTCCATACGTTGGGATTAAGGACGTTAAGCTGCTGGCTGTTTGTAAACTGAATTGGGTGTTCATGTGCTTCAACACCTTCATCTATAGCGCTCGCCACTATCTCCGCCTGAGAGGATGCAATGACTTCACCGTTGTACAGAATCGTATGCAGCAACTGCGCACGCTGATTCTGTTCCAGACACAGCTCTGTATCTACCTCCACCTGCCAGCCATCGGGTTGCTGCTCTATGGAAACATAGATGCCGTCCGTTACGATGTGATTGCGACTCCTCGTTTTCAGCCACACATTACGATAGATACCCGCCCCGGAATACCATCTGCTGTTCGGACTCTGATGCACAACTTTGACCAAAATTTCGTTAACCCCGTCCAACAACGCATTCGTAATTTCGTGCTCAAACGCAGAGTAACCATACTTCCACTCCCCAACAAACTGCCCATTCACATATATGGATGAATCCATGTATATTCCGTCGAAACACAGAATCACCTGCTGCTCATCCTTCGTATATTCAAACGTCTTGCGATACCACCCAATACTGTTCTCATATAAATCCAGCGTATTGTAGATCAGCCAATCGTGAGGGAGCTCAACCGCATCGAAGGAAAGCTCAGTCAGATCAATAGGGCCAATACGACTCGTTGCCTCAGTGAGATTAGTTTGCTCGGTAGAATCCGCATCTTTAGTAAGATCAGTATCTGTATTAGACTCCGTCCGCTGTGTAACGCTTAAATCACTTTTGGCAAATTGCCATCCGTTATTAAAAAGTCTCTTCGCATTCATGCCATCTCTCACTCTCTTCTGGTTGAATAGTTTATTACGTTAAACAGCCTAATTCCGCTTTATAATCGAAAACCTTTTCGTAAGATGATAAAAAATTCTTGTCGCCAGTTAACAATGCAACAATTATACCATTTCTCTCATCTTTGTAACGTAATTTAATCTAACTAATCAAACAAAAAAGTGAACGTTTTCATATCTGGCATTAATCTTTTATCGTATGGCAACTTAACATAATCTCACGATCTACGACGAAACCAGTATCAAAAAAAGGCAAAAAAGAAGGTAACCCGCGCACGGGCCACCTCTAAATGGCTGATACCAGTTGAAATTCTGTTTTACGTTCCCCGTATTATCTCTCTAATCACGACTCTCTAATTAAGCCTCACTAACTTAAATCAATCCCCTTACCACCTGTCCCTTTTTCTAACGATCACCAGAGACGCTATTTGGGCAGAATCACACCGTTTTATTTTCTAACGATCACAGGGAACCCTATTTTGAGAAAAGGAAGCGAAAACAGGCGATAAACCTATGTTTTTTGCGAAATAAGCTCCCTGGTGATCGTTAGAATTCCAGAGGACCCTATATCACTCCAATAAGCTCATCTGAGATCGTTAGCGTTGTTAAGTTATCGGAGGAATACTCCCATCCAATCCTACGCCTTGTAAAAAGGGTTCCACCCTTGGCCTTTGCCCGATGGCATCGCGCCTGGCACACCGTCCGCCTCAAGTAGCGGACGGACAACTAACTTCACAGGCCACGCCTCGCTCTCGAAGATCACGCGCTCCAGCGTGGACCGATCCGTCTCGGGAAGCCGCACCTCGTGCAACGCTTCCCGCCAGGCCTGCTCCGTGATCTCCCAGAACTTCGTTTCCGGGATGTTGTACACTTCGCTCATCGCTTCCATGATCGCAGCCAGATTCACCTGCGTCCCAAGGGACTGCACATAAAAGATCAGCTTCTGGATCGTCTCATTATAGAGACTGTTCGAATAACCCGGACGAATATGATATCCCGGATCAGCAATTCCGTGCTTGTCCAGATACAGTTGATGCAGACGGACAGAGTCATGGTCCCGGAATAATAATCCCTTCACCTGATTATGCTCCAACACCAGACAGCAGTTCTGACCATGAATCTCCGGTACAACCCCCACCTTGAACAAACGCATCACGATATCATAGAATGTAGTCGCAATTCGATTGTAGAACTCCAGAACATCTTCTACACTCAGATTCCTGCCCATGATTTCGGTGAGCAGATGGTGCCCATCCAGATTTACGCCGAGTGCAGCCATCGGCACAATTTTGTAGGCATCATCCAGCAGTTCGGCGGGATATACACGAATCTGTGCTGCCAGATGCCGCGGGTGATCGTCGAACAATCCCATGGACTCCGGCATGAAGCCCCACCAGTTCTGCTCCTCACACATGTATACTTTGTCTTTCAATGTCTCGTCGCAAGCCACTGCCTGCCTTAACATCTTCTCTCCCACAAGTCCATTCAGCAGCTTAACAACCGGAAGATATCGCGCGGCACCGAGCGACAGCACACTAACGGGCAACTTGAGCATGAGTGCAGACTCAGCCGCTTGAGCCATCGACCGCAGAGATGACGTAGCAAATACATCTCCGATCTGCACATCCAGCACCACAATGCTGCCTTCTACGATTTCTTTCGTAAATCGCGGCAAAATGATGTGTTCCAGCTGCCAAGGATGCACGGGCATAGGCAAGTACTCGTCCATCGACAAACCTCTGCGAGAGCATTCAGCCTGAACTTCCTCTCGCTGAGCATCATACAGCATATCCAGAATTGACAAGCCGTCTTCACAACCTTGTTGCACAGCATCCCGCTTGATCGCTACCCAGCGCAATCGAATCTCCTTACCGAACTCGGCTGCGTATACCTTAACATCTTCGGCGCTGAATCCAACCTTCGCTTTGGAGGAAGGATGGAACGGGCGATCCCGAAGCGCAGCAATACGCTCACTTTTCACAAACCATTCATATGCGGACTTCGGATGATAAGCAGACAACGTCTGCACCTGATTCCAGCCAAGTTCATATTGCTCTACAGCCATGTCCAAACTTGCCAGAAAATCTGCCACGCCCGGTTGCTTAAATTCATCTTCGGATAATGCCCGTTGTAATACCGCACGCCCCACCGCCGCCGGAGTATCAAGCATCGTCCAGCTACCGTCTGAATGTTGCTGATAGATCGGTGATCCCTGAACCCACAGAATGCCTTGTCTTACTCCGTTTTGAACTAGACAAAGTACACCTTCGGTATGCAAACCCAGACTGAAAGGCAGCGTAACTGCGGACGTATCCTCAGCTACTTGATGAGTTGTACGTTTTTTCTCGTGCTTCTCTTCCAAGTCCGCTCCAACCCCATCATATAACTGTCGAAGCTGTGCAGGTGCAGTAGCAAAATCAACAAAATGATGACCTTGCAGTGGAAGTAACTGCTCAGCGAACAGACTATTCATCAGATCGGACATCACCTGCTGTTCAGCAGTTTGCCGACTGGAACGTTGCATTAACGTTGACATGTTCATCACCCTCCATCAAATAGTGGAATGCCGGGTGCGGATGCCCCAGAAAATCATGATGCGAGATCGTCCAGGCGTACGCACCGGATTTTTCGAACACAATCACATCGCCGACTCTTAAACAGTCAATCTCTGCATCGGAGTGCATCCGATCCTTCGGCGTACATAATTCACCTACAATATGGGCTCGCTCTCTCCGCACCTCGGGTCTTGTAAACTCATGCTTCCATCGATCCGTATATACAATGTGGAAGGGATGATTATGTCCCCATGACGCAGGCAGCCGATGATGATGTGTACCTCCCCTTAAAATGACAAACATCTGTCCGTGCGAACGTTTAATATCCGTTACCTCGGTTGCATAATAACCGTGATCTGCCACTAACAAGCGACCTGATTCAAAGAGCAATTCTCCCCCATGGGTAGCAAGGCGCTTTACGGCTTCACTCTGTTGCAAAAGTCCAGTAAATAAAGACCAGTCGAAGCCCGGACTGCCGTCATACGTCACACCAAACCCTCCGCCTGCATTGACCACGTCCACCTGCAAGTTATATTGCTGTTGCCAGTGCTCCACCTTTTGCAAATATAGCTCGATCATCTCGGCATGCAGTCTGGCGTCCATATTGTTCGACAGGGAGTGGAAATGGAATCCGCATAACCGAACCGAACCCGCGCCTTCCACACGAATCAGCTCCATCGCTTCGTCCACCGACTCTTCATCGATACCAAAAGGACTAGGGCCGCCGCCCATCACAATTTTGGTCTGTGGCAAGGTGTTACTTCGCAAATTGATGCGGAGCAACACACGCACCTCGGGCTTTTGTTGCTCTCTTGTCTGCCCTTTCCCAGCTTGTACATGTGTTTGTATTTGTGCTAGTGCCTGTTCCTCTCGCTCATATCCTGTCTCTCGCACTTGTCCTCTTACTATGTCTTGCCCTCTTCCTTGTCCTCGTTCTCTAACTTGTTCTCTTCCTCGTACTTTTCCATCTTCTCTTTCTTGCTCTCGCTCTTTGGCAATCGCAATGATACGGCGCAACTCCAGCAGGCTCTCTACATGGATATAACTCACGTTATGCTCGATCGCCAGCTTCAGCTCGCTCTCCTTCTTACCCGGGCCGCCAAACAGGATCGGAACTTCCTGGCTCACCGCCCGAACCTTGAGCAGCTCGCCAATAGATGCCACCTCGAAACCCTTCACGAGTGGAAGTAGCGCTTCAATAATGCGTGGATCGGGATTGGCTTTGATGGCATAGAATAACCGCGTATTTAATGGCATCGTTTGCAACATACCACGTACCTGCTCCCGAATACCTGCCAGATCGTAAATGTACGCGCAGATCGGTTCATTCTTTTCGCGTTGGATCGCATCTAAGGCTTGCTGTACACTGGTTTTCATAACTGTCCACCTGCGCTTCCATAGTCATTCCGCTTTTGGGCGTAGGCCCGAAATGCCGTATTCCGGTCATCCCCCAGCACATAGATGTGCACACCACGCTCACGCCATACCGCCATATCTTCCATTCCTCGGGTGACTGTTGCATAAGGTACGCCGAATTGTTGCGCGTTCTCATACAATACGCCTAGTGCTTCTCTCACATCCGGGTGGTTGGTCTGCCAAGGCACACCAAGTGATTGTGATAAGTCCGCTGCACCTTCCAGCACAAAGCTCACCTGCGGATGAGATAAAATCTCCGAGCTCTGACGTACCCCTTTCACACTTTCAATCATCGGCACGATCATCACCTGCGAGTTGGCTTCCGTAATGTATTCCGTTAGCGGGAATTTACCGAATACACCTGGACGTCCACTGTTAAGACTGCGCATACCCAATGGATGGTAATATGCATGATGTACGGCTTCTTTCACTTGCGAGAGCGTCTCCACATGAGGAATCACGATCCCCTGTGCCCCGCAGTCCAGTACCTTTAGAATCTCCGTGCGCTCGACCTTCGCAATACGTACAAGTGGTGTAATACCAACCAGTTCGGCGGCTCTTATCATCTCTTCTAACGATTCCATCGACGTTGACGTATGCTCCAGATCAATGATGACAAAATCATAGTTGGCATGACCAATCATCTCGATGATGATCGGATGTGGAATAGATACAAATAAGCCGAATACCTGCTGTTTGCGAGCAATTTTTTCCTGAAGCGTATTCTTCCTCATCGGTTTGCTGCCTTCTGTTCAATCATATCCTTGGCTAACCGGAGTGGATTGTTTGTTTTGCGGAAATATAATTCCCCATCCCCATACAAACGCCGCTTCGTCATCTCTTCAATCAGGGCATCCTCTGCCAAAAGATCAAACATGTCAAACCGCTCGGCATACTCGGGATGCTGCTGCTGATAACCCATAATTACTCCGGCACACAGTTGCCAAAAGGCTTCTTCGGACAAACCATATGGCTCCAGCGACAGCGCAATATCCGTCATGCAGATAAAAAAGAACGCATCGTACGTATAGTCACGTACCTCCGACACATCTCCGGCATATATGAACGAATATCGATTGAATTTGCGATGAG
Organism: Paenibacillus cucumis (ex Kampfer et al. 2016); assembly: GCF_019748695.1. NCBI lineage: Bacteria > Bacillati > Bacillota > Bacilli > Caryophanales > Paenibacillaceae > Paenibacillus > Paenibacillus cucumis (ex Kampfer et al. 2016). The sequence continues at coordinate 133,554 of NZ_JACLIC010000024.1, forward strand.
TTTCCGGTTCAGGATGCAGCTTCGGTGCACGTTCCGGGTGTAGTAGCTGATCCGGGACATAACGAACGCCATCATGTAAATCTTTCAGGATGATGCGTTTCGGCAACTCATTTTCCAACACCAAAATGATATTCTGGGCATGGCATTCAAACGCAATTCCGTGCGCATACAAAAGATGAATAACAGGCAGTGTAAGTGTATGCACCAAGGCCTCTGCCCATAGCTGAACCCCATGTCGCTCGATCGCCTCCTGGATATAAGGAACCCCGTTTCGTTGCACCAGCATAAGAGCATTCAGTGGCCAAGCCGTCTCGCCCTCATTCAGGTGAACGGATACATTCTCCCGCCAGATCGCTCCCAGGGTGCCGTAAGCGCGGCCGTACTGCGTAACAGGTAATTGTTCATAACGGAACGAAAGACCCATGATTTCTTTTAAAATGGCAAACTGCTCCCGCTGTAACACCTCATCCTCGCGTACCAGTTGATCCAGCCAGTCACTAATCAGGGGGGCGTTTTGCGTTGTATGTTGGGCAAGAATACGTGTGCTAGATGTGTTCGTAATACTTAAAGCCAGCTTGATGTAAGGTGCTTCTGGATTTTCACGATTTGAGAGGGAACGAATGGATTGTTGCACACGATAGGTTGAGGCCGAAGCCCCCAGATATATGATGTCTCCATCCATTAGTTGTTTGGCAAATATGGATTCGATCGCGTGCTCCCACTGCCACGGATGAATCGGAATGAATACGTAAGCATCCATATGTAAGGAAGCCGTTTTGTCCGAAATCACCTGACGAAATTGCTGCAAATCTTCCTTGGTCAGATGCTGTTCCAGCAGTGCTGCCATTTCGTATCCATCGGATGTAGCCGCTTGAGCCAATTCTTTTCTCACCGCAACCCAAATGAGTGGAACGTCGGCATTGAACTCGGGGCCATAGGCTAGATTGTCTTTCAGCGAGAATCCTAACCTGGACTTGTAGCTTGGATGATACAGATGGCCATCAGTCATGTGACTTTCCAGCGCATCGTAGTGACGATCCCCTGCCGGAATGCGAAGAGACAACAAAGCCCGGCACTGACTGTCTTTAGCCATCGTTTCTTGCAATTCCTGAACAAATGCCGTCAGTTTCGCACCCTGCAAACGATTCAGCACCATCTCTTCCAAAAACACATCCAGATCCGTGCAGAGAACGCCTTCTCGCTTGATCGACCCGACCTTCACCTTCACCCTTCCAAACGAAAACTTCTGCTCTGCGTCACACGTATACACCACGGATTCACCAGTTGCAGTAACACCGCAGGTCGACCACTCACTCCCTCTCACCTGACGATCCAAGATGTCTTCGAACCACATCGCTTCCAGCGCCTGGCGTATGATCCTTTCCTGAACTTCCACGTACACAGGGACTGTACTGTCATTTGGCGTTCTACGTCCTTTACCCGCTATGTTTGGTTGATGTGATTCATTTGATTGGGGTGATTCGTGTGATTCATTAGGTTCGTTTTTTCCGCTTCGTTCACTCGTGCTGTTAATTTTATTTGTTCCACTTGTTCCGCTTATTTCAGTTGTCTCTGTTTTTAACATTTCTGCTGGTTTACTTTCCTTCTTCTCTTCTGCCTCATTGCCGATTTCCACGAATCTCACGTGCTTCACTCCCTAAACGTTTCATGACGTTACCTACCGGCACATAAGCCGGAGTTTGACTAATGCCCGTGAGACAACTCACCAGATTTTGTTTGGCCAGAAAAGCGTCTGCGGTCAGCAAATGCTCCACATAAGCGTTACCTGTTCGTGCCCATTCTTCCTCAAGCACCTCACGTACCTGCATCCAGAAGTATTTCTCCGATACGTTCACATCCCGAGCCAATACATGAATTAACGAACCCAGATGGTTCACGATAAAATAATACGAGGTTCGCGCCCATGCCTTCTCACGCGAATAACGTAACAGCTCGGACACTTCTGAACTTAGAATCTCCCTTTGCTCATGCCGCTGCCATCCATCCACTAGCTGCTCATCTACACTGACCCCTTCCAGATCACGTACGATAAAAGCAACCGGCATGCCCTGCTCCAGCGTCACCAACGTATTCTGCAAATGGGATTCAAAATGAATGCCTTTCTCTCCAGCCGCCCGCACAAGCGGCAACAGTGAACAGTCCAAGTATCGTGACAACCATTGCTCTACCTTGTCACGATCAACGACATCGGCATCATCCTGTCTACCACACAGCATGGTCACTAAGCGGGATGGTGCTCCTGGCAATGGCGACTCCACCAGACTGGACAATACATAGGTACTCGCAGCGTCGAACTCAATCGGACGATAAGCAACGGTGAATAATCGGGTAAGTTCTTCGTCCTCAAACTTACATGTCGCTACACCTGTCTCATATGCGATATGGGTACAAGGCTCCGCTTCGAAACAGCCCTGTTGCCACACATAATTGGACGCATCCAGTGTCCGCCGCATCTGCTCGGCACTATTGGTGCGAATCATATTCGTAATCTGCATATGCAGCGACAGCTTGATGTTGCAGTTCCAATCCGGAATGTATACTGTACGTACGGAAGAAGTCGGATAGGCAAGGGGCCCTGCCTGGTCGAGCAACAATATCTTTTCTTCAACGATGTAGGACTGCACCTCGTCCAGACCGGAGATATACGCATACTGCCACGGATGGATTGGCACAATCCCATACATGGCCAGCTTTTCTTTGGAGACAGACCATTCATGGCTTCCCAGAAGCTGATGCAGATCCATTTTGTCCGCATGTTGTACCCATTCCTCTGTATACACATCCTGCCTTACGGCGATGTAACAGAGCTGAAAAGAGGTTCGAAGTTCTGGACTGTATCGCTGTACATCCGTGGCAGTGAAACCTCTGGAGTTTTTGGGAAAAGGATGAAACGGGTGACCGTACAGCAGAGATTGTTCAGAGGTAATATAGTCATATATCCCGAGATCGGACGCCTGCTCAATATACAAAGTCATGTTAGCCACACTGTTCTCCACTTTTTGAGTAAATTCACGAACGCGTTCGGCTCCCCGACCTTGATCTCCACTAATTTCAGACGCAATCCAGCGTACCAGATCCCGGCTATGCACGGCTTGTCCATTCCAGTTCATGCTGAGATATTCATGCTCCCCCATCGCCGAGTAGTAAGATAGCAACCCCATCACGCTTACACGGCTGGTTGGAAAAGCAATCGTATACGTCAGCGTATCCGGGTTAAGCTGCATATGTTCTGCTTTTTTTGGTCCAAGCTCACGGATATAACAGTTCAGTAGCAACTTGCAGGAATGCTCATCGGCCTGTTGCTCCGCCTTGGACCGGAGTTTGTTTTCCATTTTGAACAATGAAGCCAACCTTCTTTCGAGTTATAAGTAAGACTAGAGGTAACGTCAGCAGAATGGCACAACCAAGACCTACGCATATTTCTTTAACGGCTCCCCATTTCGCTAGCTCAATCGCTCTTCCATGTCCGGCGAGCCATTGCCAGCGCATATCGTAATACAGCGTCATGCCCATGACTGCAAACGATGAAGCCAGTCGTTCAATCGTTGTGGACAGCACCGATCCTTCATGCATGTCTTCCTCAGGTAACGCCTGCAGTCCGATTGCAGAAATGCTCATACCGGACAGTCCTACGCCAATGCCCCGGCACGCCATAAGCACCCCAATAATCCATATGGACGCCCCCATGGGCAGAAAGGCAAACGTCAGAATAGAGATCGATACCAGCAATGTGCCCCAAGCGATAAACTGAAGTGACCTCCCGCGATCCAGCAAGTTTCCTCCGATCCACATGAACAGACTCGTAAAAATGGAGAGCGGAATGAACAAGGCACCGGAAAGCGCTGGAGACAACTGAAATACCTCCTGAAAAAGCAGGGGAAGCGCAAAAATCACGCCAAACATGACACAATCCTGGATCGTGGAGATCAGAACCGTAAGAGGAAATACACCTTTTCTCCGCAGTAACGAATAACGGATCAGCGGTTCATCACGTTCATTCTCAACCTGGATAAAACGAATAAGAAGCACTAGGCCAAGCACAATCAGTGTCCATGATATCCATGGAGCTACTGCTGGGCTGGCGTACACCTGTACGCCCAGACTGAGTGCACCCACTGCGCCAACAAGCCGCATCACACTGGATGGATGCCACTTTTTCCTGCGAGCAGGTGTGTAGGCTTGAATCACTCGTCCACAGCCGATCAATGAAAAAACAGCCAAGGGTACATTCAACCAGAACAGCATCTCCAGCCTTCCATACTGAATGATAAATCCGCCAAGGGTCGGTCCAGCCGCAGGAGCTAGCATCAGCAGCAGTCCCCATGCACCCGTAATGCGTCCTCGAACCTCCGGGCCGTAGACATCGAACAGCAACACAAGGGATAAAGGAATCATCAGGCCAGCTGCCACACCATGCATGAACCTTACAAGTAGCAATACTTCAATATAGGAATGGAGCAATGCTCCGAGCACCGAAAATACCCCATAGATGCAAATACCGAGCATATAGGTCTGCTTACGTCCCAGCCGATCTACGACCAGGGAAGCCAGCGGCATCGTTAATGTCATGGCGAGCATATACAGGGCAATGATCCAGCCGCCCGCCGTGGCGGAAATGTCATAATATTCGATAAAATACGGAAGCAGCAGGTTAAAGGCACTGTTGGTAAGCACAAGCGTGAAGGCTCCCAGCAGAATGGCAAGTAAAACCGCATGCCGCCGAAGCAGCGATACACTCAGCATAAAGTTGGCGTTAATGCAATGGCTTCCGATACCGATCGCTCAAAGATCGCGAGTACCTCGCCTGCTTCCTTCTCCGTAATATTCAGCGGCGGCAAGAAACGCACAACCGCAGAATGACGTCCGCCGACTTCCACAATGAGTCCATTACGGAAACATTGCTGCTGTATAATGGACGCTAGTTCACCATGCTGTAGATAATGTCCAAGACGATCCTTACCCCCTTGCGGGTTAACCACTTCAACACCGATCATTAGCCCTCGGCCACGAACATCGCCAATCTCGGCAAAACGGCTTTTCATCGCCTGTAACCTTGCCATGAACTGCTCACTACGCAGATGCACGTTCTGCATCACATTCTGCTCCCGAATATAACGGAGCGTGGCTAGACCTGCTGCCATGGCCAGCTGATTGCCACGAAATGTGCCCGTATGCGCACCGGGTTTCCACTGATCCAGCTCCTCCTTATAGATCACAACCGACATGGGAAGACTGCCACCTACGGCTTTTGAGCAAATAATGACATCAGGCACAATGCCCGCATGTTCAAACGAAAACATCCGCCCCGTACGTGCAATGCCGGTCTGCACTTCGTCAATAATGAGCGGAATATTTCGTTCCGCAGTGATTCGGCGTAACTCTTTCAGCCACTCAATATCTGCAGGAATCGCTCCACCCTCTCCCTGTACCGTTTCTACGATCACTCCGCACGGTGCAGCTATTCCGCTCTCGCAATCATCCAGTACATTCTCGATATACTGTGCACTTAATCGGGCAGTCATGCCTTCGCCAACACCAAACGGACAACGATATTCATAGGGAAATGGCAAGAAATGCACATCCGGCAGGAGACTTTGCAGGTTTTCTTTTTTACTCAAATTGCCGCTCATGGACATCGTCGCTTGGGTTGAACCGTGGTATCCACCTTGGAAAGCCAGAATGGACTTCCCGCCTGTAGCATGCTTCACCAGCTTAATTGCGGCTTCGACCGCATCCGCTCCCGTTGGGCCGCAGAACTGAATTTTGGATGTATTCCGCATCTCATCGGGCAGTAAAGAGAATATCTCTTGCATAAACGAAAGCTTAAGTGGTGTGGCCAAATCGAGTGTATGTAATGGAATCTGCTGATCCAGAACATCCCGAATAGCACCAACGACTGATTCATGGTTATGTCCAAGCGCGAGTGTTCCCGCACCTGCCAAGCAATCGTAATACTCACGGCCTTCCGTATCCGTGATCTTGATGCCTTGAGCTTTGCTGATGACGAGCGGGAAATGCCGTGGGTACGCTCGTGCGTTGGACTCCTTTTCGTTCTGCAGCTTCAGGTATTCCGTCTGTACCTCTACTGACATAACTCTCTAACGCCCCTTTTTATCAATTCAGGCTCAAATTGCCTGTTCATTCGTTATTGAATAGTGCTAACCGCTAACTCTGACTGAGATATTCCAGATACTGACGCACAACGTCTCGTGTCGTGCCGCCATGTGGATATACATGGTGAGTGAGATCTGGCAAGGCGTTGACCTCCAGAATACCGCCCTGTTCGGTTGTAATAGGTACTCGAATGTCCTTACAGCGAACATCGATACCTGCAACGTCAATCTGGAGCGCTCGGGCTGCCTGTATCATCATGCGGGCATTATCCGGGTGAATGTCATCCGTACAATCGCTGTAAAATTCACTGATCTTTCCGGCTGCCGAATTACGGAGGTCATACAGTTCAATCTCCTGATCCACAGGAGACACGTCATTCAAAGCAAGTCCTTGCTTATGCAATGTATCCAGCAGATGAGTATTTTCTAGGTCAATCGCGGGGAAAGATTCGTACGCACCGATCTCTGTGTCCTGCATGCGGTTCCGGTTCAGCATTTCAATCCGTTCACGGACAGATGAGCTGCCGTTGCCCGTCACATACACAGGACGGTATTGGTTAACCGCCGCTACCTGTTCGTTGATAATTAACACCCGGTAGTCGGTTCCAATGACATATTGTTGTAGCAAAATGCTACTGCCATATTGGGTTGCGAGATGAATTGCCGCTTCCAACTCAGCAACGGTGCGTACATCCAGCGTAACCCCCTGACTGCTGCTCGAATCCAGTGGTTTGACTACGATGGAACTGTATTGATGAAGGAAAACTTCGGCCTCTTCTCCCATGGCCGCTACAACGATATGAGGGGGAACTGGCATCCCCTGTTCATGCAGGATCAGATTACATGCCTGTTTATTCTTGGCAAGCAGTCCTGCGATCAGCGGTAGCCGGTGAGTTCTCGTTTTGTTAATGATGATCTGTTTGTGCTCCAAGGACAGTTTTAGAAAATCCTCACAACCATCCACTAGCAACTCGCAGCCAATCCCCATCTCTCTTGCTTTGTTCAGAATCAGCCGATTCTGTAGATTCTCAAAACCTTCTGGAAATACGGAACATTTGGAACGAAGTAAATTCATATCCGACCTTCCTATCGGTTGATTTTATTGATAATGATTATCAGTATCACACAAAATCTATTTTATGGTAATTATTCACCCGTTGTCAATATGAAACTTTTAAGGAAAAAATATCTTTATTTCAGAAGGGTATTGGCATTGTAATCGTGGAGTATTGGCATACTTAGGCATAACAAACAAGGCAAGCTATGGAGTTTCCAAATCCTCTGCTTGCCCGTTTCGTTATCCCCATGACAATAAATTGATGGTACTGAGGAATAATTTTGGGGGTGGATGGCCGTAAGAACATGACGTATACGCCTGTGTCCATGATGCTATAAGAATCGTAGCATTTGCCAAAAAAGGCAAAGCAAACGTACCGATTCAGCATTACGGGTATTTTTGACCAACAGGTGCCTCGAAGCTCTTGTTTATCAAGCCATCTGTGTATAACGTTGCTGCGTTTCATGCAGCTTCCTGCCTCTTCCGTGCGGGATACAGGTGGGTGTACCGAATAACGGATCTACAGCAATGTCACACTCCATCTGAAAAACGTTTCGCACGAGGTCACGAGTGATAATATCCTCCGGTTTGCCCTCTGCGTAGATGGACTTGTTGTGAACCGCAACGATATGATGTGCGTATCGGCAAGCCAGATTCAGGTCGTGAAGCACCATCACGATGGTACGCCCTTCCCGTTCATTTAATTCAAACAGCAGGTCCAGAATATCAATCTGATGTGTCATATCCAGATACGTTGTAGGCTCGTCCAGCAGCAATGTTTCTGTACCTTGTGCCAAGGTCATCGCGATCCATGCACGTTGACGCTGACCACCGGATAACGCATCAACAGGACGATCTGCAAGTTCTGTCAGATGTGTGGACGCAAGAGCCAGTTCAACCATGCGCTCATCCTCACGCGACCATTGTTTAAGCCATGTCTGATGAGGATAGCGTCCTTGGCGAACCAGCTGGTTCACGGTCAAACCTTCCGGTGCCGTCGGTCCTTGGGGCAGAATAGACATGCGTCTTGAGATTTCTTTGGTGGGTAGCTTTGCAATCTCCTCACCATCCAGTAGCACAGTGCCTGAGTTGGACTTCAGCAGTCTTGCCAGCGTACGTAGCAGCGTCGATTTGCCGCAACCATTACTGCCGATCAGGACTGTAATCTCTCCCTTCGGAATGGTCAGGTTCAGGTTTTCAATAATCGGATCTGCTCCATAGGAGATGGTAAGCTCCTTGGCTTCCAGAATACTCACGGCTCTCTCCTCCTCAATAATGGTTTCGATTCTTAAATAATAGATACAGAAAAAACGGTGCTCCAATACCTGCGGTAAATACGCCTGCAGGGATATCCAGCGGCAGAAATACTGTTCGGGCAATGAGATCGGCTGTACATACCAATAAAGCACCTACAAAGCCGGATACCAGCAGCAAACTGCCAAACATCCGCCCTACCAGTTTTCGTGCAATATGAGGAGCAATTAAACCCACAAAGCCAATCGTACCTGCGACAGACACAGCAATCCCGGCGAGAAGCACACTGCATAATAACAAGGCAGATCGATGCCATTGCACCGTAACGCCAAGCCCTGTGGCAAGGTCATCTCCGAACTCCTGTGCATTCAAACTGCGACCAAACCACATGGCGAGGGGCAGGACGATGATAATCACAGGTAATATCGTCTGAATATCTGTCCATGTGGCTCCATAGATGCTTCCAGTTAGCCAGATATAAGCCTGACTTGCTGTATAAAAGGGGCTTAGAATCAACATAAAGGTCGTGCCAGCGCCCGTTATAGCCGATACGCCTATACCGATCAGCACCAGCCGGATCGGACTGACTCCTTTTTTCCAGGCCAAGATATAAATGATAAATGCTGTGACCATCGCACCCATGACCGCAAAAAGTGGTAGCAATTTAATGCTTACGGCTCCACCCAGTAATGTTACAAATCCTACAGCTGCCACTGCAGCACCACCAGTTATACCGATGACATCAGGTGAGGCAAGTGGATTACGGATAATTCCCTGGAGCAGTGCTCCCGACATTCCCAGTGCGGCCCCGACAAGCAGAGATAACAATACACGTGGAAGCCTGAGTGTCAGCACGACGAAATCATGCTCTCCTGCATTCAGTCCAAAGATGGTGCGAAGGACGTCCAGTGGAGAAATAAAGTCACTGCCTAAGCTTGTTCCGACTACCCCTGCTACCAGAAACAGAAGGACACATACAGCGATAACCATCACGGACTTACGTTCCACTTGAATGGAAACAGTATCTTTTTTATTCCGATACGTCAGCATCTTCCTCATATCTTCGTCACCCCCTTCCGGGCGATATAGATGAAGAAGGGTCCGCCGATTAATGCCGTCATTACACCCAGTGGAACTTCCTGCGGCATAATGACAAGCCTTGCTACGACATCAGCTGACATTAGCAATATCGCTCCACCCAAGAAGCAATACGGGACAAGCCAGCGGTAGTCATTACCAACAAATGCACGCATGATATGTGGTACGACCAGACCCACCAAACCTATGGAACCGGCAACTGCTACAGAACCACCCGCGAGTACTACCGTAACGATTCCCATCATCACTTTGACCAGAAGCACGTTCTGTCCCATGCCTTTGGCAATGTCATCCCCTGTTAATAACAAATTGATAGCTCTCCCCATAAATAACGACACCACTGCGGCTACCGCCATATAAGGTAAAACGGGATACAGCATTTCTAGTGTTCGCCCACTTACCGAACCGGCAAGCCAGAACAGAACATCCTGCAGTCCTGTGCCGTCCAGAACAAGAATCGCTTGCGTAAAAGAGGCAAACAAGGCTGAAATAGCGGTACCCGCTAATATAATTTTGATTGGCGTCAGACCATCACGCCCCAGTGAACCCAAACCATATACAATAGCTGCCGAGATTGCCGCTCCGGCAAATCCAAACCACATCATCGTGGTTAACGAAGACACGGACAATACGACAACAGCAATAACAATAAAGAAAATTGCACCTGCGTTGATCCCGAACACACTCGGGGAAGCGAGCGGATTACGCGTCAGTGCCTGCATCAGTCCGCCTGCAACAGCCAGACTTGCCCCTACAACAGCCGCAATAATCGTGCGTGGCAATCGCTCTGTCAGAAGAACCACATGCTCTACTAATGTTTCATCATAGGACTGAACCGCATCCCACAACATATGAAACGTAATCGGTGTGCGTCCCAGAATCATGCTGGCGGTTGCAGCGACTAGCATAAGAATGAACAAACCAACTAACCCGTATATTTTCGCACTTGCCTTGGTAAAAAGGGGAAACATACTCTCACTCTTTCATCTATGAAGTGAAACAGGACCTGCCTGCCCATACACTTTGCTAACGAAAGTTCTGGTGCATGGCAGATCCTGATCCGGTTATTATTTATTCAGGTTGAAGAGCTTGTATAGATCGTCCAGCATCATGTTGGCTGATGTATATCCGCCTGCCATGTTCCAGGCTACCTCATCGACCTGGTACAATTGATTGTTTTTCACAGCATCAAGGTTTTTCCAGAGCGGACTGCTCGTCCAATCTTTATAATTTTTCTCGATCGCAGCCGTATCCGTACCTGAATTGAAATTAAAAATCATGTCTGCATTCATATCCGGAATGGCCTCTTTGGATGTCAGTTCAACACCCCATTTATCTGCATCATGGCCCGCTGGTCTTGTAAATCCAAGTTCCTTCAGAATTTTACCTGCATAACCCATGTAGAAAATACGAACCTGATCTGCTCTGAAGTTAGTAATGGTTGCTTCAATCGGCAGACGGTCACCCATTTTCTCTTTGAAATCCGCTACGCGTGTCTCCCAATCGGCAAGTAGCTTATTCGATTGCTCTGTTTTGTTCATGGCTTCCCCGACCATCTTCAATGTTTCTTTCCAATCGAACAGCGTTTCGGTCACGACCGTTGGTGCGATCTGGGACAGCTGATCATAGATTTCTTCATCTCTAATTTTGGTAGCAATAATAAGATCAGGCTTCAACTTGTTGATTTCTTCCAGATTCGGCTGGGATTCCTGACCTACTTGCGGTACGCCATCCAGATCTTTACGCAGATATTCATATACCGGCTGCTGCACCCATGATTCCACGACACCTGCCGGTTTCACGCCAAGTGCAACAACGACATCATTCGCACCTTGGAACAGTGTCACGATTCGTTGCGGAGTTCCCGTGATCTTTGTTTCCCCCATGGCATGTTTGATTACCCGAGTCTCGTCTGTAGCTTTGACCGCTTGATCTCCATCCGTGCTACCTTCAGCACTTTTACCACTTGTTGCTGAGCTTGCTGTATTGGTTGTACCCGCACTTCCCCCTGAAGCACAGCCAGCCAGCAGCGAAATCATAAGAATAAGTGCTGCATAAATATATAACTTTTTGCTGAATCGAAACATGGAACCCGTCTCCCCTTTTCACTCTAAATGATATTGAATCTCATTATCAATTGTATTGTAATGGAGTTGGGTGATTTAGACAAGCACTTATTTGGAAAAATATTTACGATTCATATCCAGCTTCATTTATTCTATAAACGCCGCTATAAAAGCAAATTTCAGGTGAATACATATAATATAAATCGATATTATCCAACGTTGGTGTAACCACTTATGTCAATTGTCACCTACTTCTTCTGGTCCAAATACAACTTGAACTATCCTTCTATTTCATGATGTGACGGTATACAAGTAAATTAATATTTATACATAAAAGTCTTATATTTATGAATAATTTGACCGTACTTTGTACTTTTCGTACTTAGAGTCGGCTCATATAACTCATCATTTATTCCTAAATTATTCCTGTAAATAAAACTCTTCTTATGTTAGATTATCCCTTGGAATAAAATCACATATAGAGACAGGGGACGGACATTATGAAAAAAAATTGGATTCTTTCGATCCTGATGAGTATGGCGTTGATCGGCGGCATAGTTCTTCCAACAGGGCATTACGCTGCGGCAGCAGACAATTCCACTGTGATTTCGGACGAGGTAAACACGGAAGAGACAATCAACCAGGAAGAACAGGAACTTACGGCGGATGACCAAGATTTTCTGGATTATTTAGATGCATTGGAAGCAGCGGCTGTTTATGAAACGAAAGCTATAAACGCCATAGGCGGAAACACATACATCACCTCTGCCAATCGCAAATCTTTCTTTTTGACGTTAAACAACACAGCTATCCCGAATTACACAAAGTATGTTTCCATGCTAAAGCAGATCAAACCGGAGAATACGGAGTTGAAAAAAATCCATGACAAATTGATTAGAGGCAGCTACGCACAACTGGAAGGTTATCAGTTGTTCAAAAAGGCCGTGTCTAAAACAACAATAAACCGTACGTTCCTCAAGCAGGGCAATGACAAGATTGCTGCGGGTAAGAAGAGCATCGAGCAGTACCTCAAAGAAGTTAAGACATACGGAGAACAACTGGGATTCCAGATGTAGTATACTCCGCTCCATAATTAATTGATAATTAAGGAAAAAAAGTGTTTTCTTTCGCAAAAATAATTCGTATAATAACCGTATAATCAAAAGGCTATGCTGCCGAAAGGTACAACCTCGTGAACATGAGAGGTTGTGCCTTTTTTGCGTTTTATACGCGTTTTCCACGGCATTCTCTAGCCCTAATTTGCATTTAACCATGTGCCAAGGAGTGATATCTATGATTTTAGAAGCGATCTATCATCGTCCCAAACTGAACTGGTCTTATGCGTATAATCGCACAACCATGCATCTTCGTTTGCGCTCCAAACGGGGAGATTTGGATGCCGTCATTGCGATTACAGGGGATAAATATGCCTGGGATCGGACGATCACACATATTCCTATGCGAATTTTCGCCCGGGACGAAATGTTTGATTACTGGGAAGCCGAGACATCTCCGCCTTACCGCAGACTCCGTTATGCCTTTCAGCTAATCCAGGGGGAAGTTTCTGTGTGGATGACAGAGCGAGGATTTGAACAGGCACTGCCGGATCATCCGCTGGAAATGTTTGATTTTCCATTCATGAATCCGGTTGATATTTTTGAACCGCCTGCATGGGTTAAAAATGCTGTATTTTATCAAATTTTCCCCGAACGTTTTGCGAATGGCGACCCATCTCTAACGCCAGCAAATGCTGAGTCTTGGGGCGGTACGCCTACACCTACCAATTTCTTTGGCGGAGACCTGCAAGGCGTGATGGATCATCTGGATCATCTTCATAAACTCGGGATCACAGCCATCTATTTCTGTCCATTGTTCGAGGCCACGACCAACCATAAATACAACACCGCGGATTACTTGAAAGTTGATCCTCAGTTTGGCACGAATGAACAATTGAGAATGCTAGTGGACGCATGTCATGCTCGTGGTATACGAGTCGTTCTGGATGCTGTATTTAACCATTCGGGAAGAGAGTTTCCTCCTTTTGTCGACGTCATGAAAAATGGCGCTAATTCCCCTTATGCAGACTGGTTCTACATCAAGGATTGGCCGCCACGGGTTGAGGATGGCATTCCAACCTACGAAACCTTTGCCTTTGAGCCGCTCATGCCGAAGCTCAACACGGAGCACCCGGATGTCAAAGCGTACCTGCTTGAGGTTGCACGCTACTGGATAGAGGAGATGGATATTGACGGTTGGCGACTGGATGTGGCCAATGAGGTGGATCACCAGTTCTGGCGTGAATTCCGTCAGACGGTCAAAGCGATCAAGCCCGATGCTTATCTGCTCGGTGAAATCTGGCATGATTCATTAATGTGGCTGCAAGGCGACCAGTTCGATGCAGTCATGAACTACCCTTTTACCAACTCCGTACTGGATTATGCCGTGCACGGCAAGCTGGATGGACTCGGATTCGCCAACGAGATTGGCAAACTGCTTGCTGCGTACTCCCAACCCGTTACCGAAGCAGCGTTTAACCTGCTGGGCAGCCACGATACGCCGCGGTTACTGACGTTATGTGATGGCGATATACGCAAAATGAAATTGGCTGTCACGTTGCTTTTCTCCTATCCGGGTGCGCCTTGCGTCTATTATGGAGATGAGGTCGGACTGGACGGTGGATATGACCCGGGTTGCCGCAAATGTATGGAGTGGGACGTGGGCAAACAGAACCGGGAACTGCTTGAATTTTTCATCCATACGATTGAGGTACGAAAGAAACATCCAGCTTTGCGCAGCGCGGGGTTAAAGATTATGTATGCCGAAGCAGGTGATCCTTGCCTTGCTATGGAACGTGTGGATTCGGAGACGGGAGAACGTATGGTACTGGTGATCAATGCCAGTGATGAGCCTCGTACACTGGAGCTTGGATGGGGAGATCATAACGTATGGCGTGACTTGTATACTGCGGCTTCGGTTGAGGCAAGACAGAACAAGTTGACCTTGGAGCTCGGCGCATACGGCTTCTCTTTGTTGCAATGTGAGGCGAAACAGCCAGCAGAAGCATGATTTTGGTAAAGGGTAAAATTCCGAAGGGCTGAACGTGAATAACGTCCGGCCCTTTTTTGTATAAAAAGCACACCCTTACGTCTGAAGCAACGTCTCTCCTGTATGAACAAAAAAAACGCACATCCCTTCGGATTTATGCGTTCTCCAGTTCATGGATTGTATTGGATTCATCAGCCTGATCATCCTCTGATTAAGCGGTTACGCATGATCCGGCGGCGATCATACCGGCTTTCTGACCTTTTTCATACGGGAGCTGACGAGTGCTTCCTCTGTAATCACAATTTTCTGCGGAATTTTGTATGCAGGTAGTTTGTCTTGGCAATAAGTCCATATAGCCCTGCGAAGCTCTTTCAGTGAACTAGGGCCCGCGAGTCGCACTGTCGCTTTCACCTGCTGGCCTGTTATCCCGCTCACTTCTCCCGTAACTACCGCCGCTTCAATGCCATCCATCTCTTCAAGCACACTCTCCACTTCAGCAGGGTACACTTTCCAGCCACCTACGTTAATAATCTCGGAACGACGACCCAGGATGCGGATATATCCTCCCTCCACCACTGCCTCATCTCCCGTTCGCAACCAACCGTCTTCTGTAAAAGGAGACGGAGCATTCAGGTAACCCATCATCGCCGTTGCGGTATAAATCTGTAACTCCCCATCTACAAGCCGACACTTCACCTCGTCATCCTGAATGGAAAATAACAGCGAACCCGGTTCTTTAGAACGTGTTGGTAAAATCCCCAATTCGGACATGCCGTAAGCTTGAATCGTCCTGATCCTCGGAAAGCGCCGAGTCCAGGCTTCCAAAACCGACTCAGGCATTACTTCCGAGCCATAAGAGACCACTTCCAGGCTGGAAAGGTCGTAATGCTCATCTTGTTTTCCCAGAAGCAGCAGATTCATAAAAGTCGGGGATACGGGCAGCGCCTGTACACGATGTTTCTGAATGGTACGGCACACTTCCTCCGGAGTACGATTCGCCACAATACATAAGCAGCCGCCGCTGGATAGCGATTGTAACATGGTGTTCACCCCGCCGATGTGGTCAAACATCATGAAGGGTATGGTCCGTAGCGGACGCACCTGCCGCCGAAAGGACTGTAACAACCGGTCTGCCCGGTGAACCGTCGCCTTACTCACTCCCGTAGAACCTGAGGAGAACAGAACCAATCCGCCAATCTGCTCCAGTCGCAATTCAGTCAAAATGGATGGCATCGCTTCTACTTCATGAGTCTCGCGCACCTGTCTCACCACAAGCTTGCCGGCATCTACCCCCAAGCGCATAGCTACATGTGCCAACTTTACGTACTCGTCCCGTTTCGCTTCGACCAAATGACGATCGATCGGAAGCACGATGCACCCTGCTCCAAGCAATGCCAGCATTGCCGATGCTGCATAGGGAGAATAGTCCTCTTCCAATGTGACAACCCGCCCCGATATCCTCTCTCTCTCGATCCATTCTCCCATGAGAAAAATCTGACGAACCAGCCAGTCGTAACTGTACTCTTGCTCCTCCCAAATAAACGCCGGGTGCTGCATGTGAGCGGTAAAGCGCTCTAGCAAAAAATCAATCACCTCACACCCTCCCCATCACTGCCCAAGGTCTGCTGCTGTGCAAGATAATTCACCAGCGAGCCGACCGTCTGATACGGACTTTCCGGCAAGGAAGCAGCAGCAATCTCGGCGAGAGCGTTCCCCAGGCCTTTTCCCCAATGCTCTTCAATGCCCTGCTCTACCACAGCCAGTAAAGACACCAGTTCCAGTGAATTCAGTCGTCCATCCCGACCATATAGTGGTGCATTACCGCCCTCATCCAAGGCAATGAATGTGTTATGATACGCATTCAGCTCCCGGCAGCTATCCAGTACAATGCGTAGCAGAGCTGCCTTGTGTTCATTTTCGTTGTCTATATCTGTTTGGGATTGCCGCGGATATGTGGAAGCTTGAGGCAGTGCTTTTCTTAACGACGAATACCAGTTGTATTCATCTGCGGCTAGCTCTTGCACTACGCCTGACAACTGAGCTTGCCACCCTTCACGTTGCTTCATCCTTGCCACCTGAAGCAAACTATTGGCCTTTTCCCATCGGAGAATGATGTTCTCATATTCCTTGGCGTACTGGTCAAGCGGAGCACCCAGCCACTCAGCAGACTCCTTGAGCACGTCCCGGAAATAATATCGGCTCCACCGCATATCAAAAAGCAGACCCGATATTCGCGCTTCGCTCTCTGCATTCCCTCCTGCATTTCCTTCCAGTGCATCGATCAGACTGGTAGAGACAGCATGTCCAAAATAAAAACGCCGTGCTCCCTTCATGATCGTTCTACCTGTCAAAAATTCATGTACCTGAGTAGTCAATGCTTGGGCCAGCATCTCCCGGTACCCCTGCGAATCCAGCAGGACTTTGGCCTGAATATCCGTTGTTCCGTAGGTTCGCAGCGTCTCCTTCCGTTTAACCTCTGCAAGTTCAGGGATCGTTTGATGCCCTCTCCAAAAATCATGAAAAGCTGCATGTTCCACCTTGCCTTTAAACTTGTAAAACACAGGGTCGTAGACATACATATGGTCTTCATCCATGCCATACACGGCAAGCCAATGATCCATCAGGTAATGCCTTGAGCCTTGTTTGACATGTTTGTTAATATACTCGGGATTGTGATAGTCGTCGCAATAAGGCAGATGATAGCTGGTGCCTGTGGCCAAAAAAAGCCCGCCCGTTTCAAGCTGCCGCCGAATCTCTATTTTTCCTTCCTCAAAGCTGCCCAGCTCCCGCTGATTATTGATCTTCCAGATCGGTTCCTCATAATCCAGCTTGTGAAAATACGTCTTCACAAAGCCATTATCTTCGCATGATGGCAGCGTATATAATCGGCTGGCAGCCAGCATGGCAAGACTTGAAACGGAGCCTTGCCGCTCAAGCACTTCATGAATCAAGGGGAAATTGCATGGATAATAGTAAGGGATGTCCAGTGTTGGAGCGAAGGAATGGATTATCATTTGAGGGAGCCTCCTATTTCTACTTTGGCAGATGCACTGCCCCAAGCCTGAATATGATAGTGGAGAGACATGTCTTCGATTGCACGAAATTTTCGATTGGCTATGGGATTGCCTTCCTGATCCGTCTCGAATTGCCGGAAACCACGGGTAAAACGGAAAGAGAAGCCACTGTCTCGCGGAATAAGATAACAGCCTTCATAGTGACCATCACCTGCATGCGCAAGCTTCATGCCCATCCCGCCGTAGATGAATTCTTCCCATGGCTCCGATGACCTGAAAGTTGGTGTAAGCTTTGCCTGCATACAGACCTGTACAACGGGGGTTAGTTCAGATATAACCCTGTAATCTCGTGTAGCCGTTAAATCACCCGATTCCAGCGTAATTGTAGCACTCCCTATGGCCTGAGGAATCAGCGTACCGTCTGCAAGAACC
Organism: Paenibacillus cucumis (ex Kampfer et al. 2016); assembly: GCF_019748695.1. Lineage (NCBI taxonomy): Bacteria > Bacillati > Bacillota > Bacilli > Caryophanales > Paenibacillaceae > Paenibacillus > Paenibacillus cucumis (ex Kampfer et al. 2016). Next base: position 151,654 of record NZ_JACLIC010000024.1, read on the forward strand.
TGAAGAACTTCGGGATGACTTGAAACATACTCTCCGCTTAGCAAGGTCTGACTCAGACCGTTATCACACTGGAACCGCGCCTGAACCCTCACCTGCATTCCACCTTCTAGTCCGATGACATCTCTGCCATATAGCTCTAATGAAGTCGGTTGCCCTTCTTGGCCGAACATGTACAACAGGGGGAATTGCACTCGCGCTCCCCAATCCGCTTCCTGATGGCAAGCGTCTGCCTGTTCGAAGTAAGCCAGCTTTTTTGCGTCCGCTCCCCGATCCAGCATCTTCTGTACAACCCTTCTTACCTGTTCAGGCAAGAACAGTCCTTCGGTGTCTCCAATATCCACCCACATGTTCACATCCGGAATGCTATCCGGCAGTCGGTACATGTTTTTCTCCCGCAGTCCATTCTCAGCTTGTTCATCCAATTGTGCATCCACAAAGTACGGAGACATCATGATCAGCTTGCCAAACACATTGGGATGACGCATCCCGATATGCAAGGTGCATAATGCAGCCGCCGAGGAACCGAGTAATCCCGTGTTATCTCTATCCCTTTTTGTCCGGTATCGCTGATCAATCATCGGTTTAAGCTCATCAATAATAAATTGCTCGTATTCAATTCCGGAGCCTCCTATGCCGATTGCTTCCTGCTCAGCATCAACGTAGTGATAGAACTCGTTGCGGGTAACCGGACGAACGTGGGCAATGGCAACAATAATGATGGGTTCAATCCGGCCAGCAGAGATGAGTTTATCTGCTGCCAGGTCAAGTTGCCACGTTTCGTTTCCCGGACTGGATGGCCCAAAAGCCCGCTGTCCTGCATGAACGTACAACACCGGATAATGCCGTTTAATCTGCTCCTCGTAACCTGACGGAAGATATACGTAAATGTTTCTCTTATTGCCGAGCTGCGATGCCTGAATGTTTTTCAGACACGCTATAACCGATCCTGTGCTCACTGCCATCAACCGCCTCTCTCTTCCTTTTCCCTCAGGACAAACTAACTAAGCAAACCTCCCCCGGATTCTGCTGTGAATCCTAGGTGACAACAAACAACCCCGCCTCAGGAGAGACGGGGTTGTCCCGGATAGGTCAGCTGAATTACAAGCTGATCCGGAAAGCATAGCCCTTAATTTGATTGAATCTGCGAATAGTTTAAATCGAGCGGGATACTTTTGTAAATATAAAAATAGAAAAAAAATACTCAGAAAAAAGTTATTGACATAAAAACCAAATTTTCTTAAGATAGCGTTGTGATCATAACTCGAGGGCTATGCTTTTAAACCCCAGTGGTTTAGGACAACCCCGGTAACTCCCATGGAGATACCGGGGTTGCCTGCGTTTGCGCCTGGAAGGAGGAATCCAAACATCTCAGTGAATCAACCTGTACTATTGTAAGCGCTACAATTCAAAGTCCGTTGGTTGTTTATCAAAAACTACTACATTCACGAAGGGTGGATTACCATGTTTCAAATGGCCAAACGCGCATTCCTCAGCACTACACTGACCCTCGGCTTGCTTGCCGGCAGCGCCCTGCCGTTCTTGCCAGCTTCCGCTGTATACGCCGATCCGGACACCGCTGTGACCAACAAACAGAGCTTCAGTACAGATGTGATTTACCAAGTATTTACGGATCGCTTTTTGGATGGCAATCCCTCCAACAACCCCACCGGAGCCGCTTATGATGCCACATGCAGCAATTTGAAGCTGTACTGCGGAGGAGACTGGCAAGGGTTAATCAACAAAATCAACGATAACTATTTCAGTGATCTGGGTGTCACAGCGTTGTGGATATCCCAGCCTGTCGAAAATATTTTTGCGACGATCAACTATAGCGGCGTAACCAATACTGCCTACCACGGCTACTGGGCTCGAGACTTCAAAAAGACCAATCCGTACTTCGGCACGATGGCGGACTTTCAGAACCTGATTACGACGGCTCATGCCAAAGGCATCAAGATTGTCATTGACTTTGCACCGAATCACACCTCTCCAGCGATGGAAACCGACACCTCTTTTGCCGAAAATGGCAGACTGTACGATAACGGTACACTGGTAGGCGGTTATACCAATGATACCAACGGGTACTTCCATCACAATGGCGGTTCCGATTTTTCTTCTCTGGAGAACGGCATCTACAAAAACCTGTATGACCTGGCCGACTTCAACCACAATAATGCGACCATCGACAAATACTTCAAAGATGCGATCAAACTGTGGCTTGATATGGGCGTTGACGGTATTCGGGTGGATGCGGTGAAACATATGCCTCTCGGCTGGCAAAAGAGCTGGATGTCCTCCATCTACGCACACAAACCCGTGTTCACTTTTGGAGAATGGTTCCTGGGATCAGCTGCATCCGATGCAGATAACAATGACTTTGCTAACAAGTCTGGTATGAGCCTGCTCGACTTCCGCTTTAACTCTGCGGTGCGTAATGTGTTCCGTGATAACACGTCCAACATGTACGCTCTGGATTCCATGATTAACAGCACAGCTACGGACTACAACCAAGTGAACGATCAGGTGACGTTCATCGACAACCATGATATGGATCGTTTCAAAACAAGCGCGGTCAACAATCGCCGTCTGGAACAGGCTTTGGCCTTCACATTGACTTCACGTGGTGTACCTGCCATCTACTATGGTACTGAACAGTATTTGACGGGGAATGGCGATCCGGATAACCGTGCCAAAATGCCTTCGTTCTCCAAATCCACTACAGCTTTTAACGTCATAAGTAAACTCGCGCCTCTGCGCAAATCCAATCCGGCCATTGCCTACGGTTCCACACAGCAGCGCTGGATTAATAATGATGTATATGTTTATGAGCGTAAATTCGGCAAGAGCGTAGCCGTTGTCGCGGTAAACCGCAATCTTTCCACGTCAGCAAGCATTACAGGATTAAGTACTTCCCTGCCTACAGGCTCATACACGGATGTACTTGGCGGGGTGCTGAACGGAAATAACATCACCTCCACGAACGGCAGTATTAATAACTTTACCCTTGCTGCGGGCGCAACGGCAGTATGGCAATACACAACTGCCGAAACAACACCAACCATCGGTCATGTTGGTCCGGTTATGGGGAAACCCGGTAATGTGGTGACAATTGATGGCCGTGGATTCGGCTCGACGAAAGGCACGGTCTACTTCGGCACTACAGCGGTTACCGGAGCAGCGATTACGTCTTGGGAAGATACACAGATTAAAGTAACCATCCCTTCCGTTGCCGCTGGCAACTATGCAGTCAAAGTTGCCGCGAGCGGAGTAAACAGCAATGCTTACAACAACTTCACCATCCTGACTGGCGATCAGGTCACCGTTCGCTTCGTCGTAAACAATGCGTCCACAACGCTTGGACAGAACCTCTATTTGACAGGAAATGTGGCTGAACTGGGTAATTGGAGCACCGGTTCGACTGCCATTGGACCAGCATTCAATCAGGTCATTCATCAATACCCAACCTGGTACTATGATGTCAGCGTACCGGCAGGCAAACAGCTGGAGTTCAAATTTTTCAAGAAAAACGGTTCAACGATTACATGGGAAAACGGCTCTAACCACACATTCACTACACCAGCAAGCGGAACAGCCACCGTTACGGTGAACTGGCAGTAAGAACTTCATATCATTGAATACACAAGCTAACCCGGAATACGCAAATGTAGCGTATATTCCGGGTTTTTGCTATGCGATCGGATCGGTGACAGAGGATGTTTCGTTAAGATCTTATTAAAAGAACCGCCTGTCTTCATTTGTATGAATAACTAAGTATAGGTTCGAATGGACTTCAAGGTTGTGATGGCAACGATTCCTGTTGCAAGCAACATCATCCCTACGCCTTCCAATACGGCGGCGGCACCCCAGTGATCCGCGAAGATCGAGACTACCGTCAGGCCCAGGATCGGCGCCGTACTCGTAATGGTGCCAACGACACCATAAACGCTACCCTGCATCTCATCTGGCACGGCGGTGCGAAGCATAATCTGGGTGAGCATCGTGCAACAGGCAAACATGGCTCCTCCACCTATGATAAGCGGCAAGGCCATGAGAGGCGAGGATACATTCGCCAGAAGCATATAAACAGGCCCTAACACAAGTAAGCCGATAAAGACCCAGCGCCCGCGATGTTTCAATCTTTTTCCCGAAGCAATCAATACCCCTGATCCAATCATGTATCCCAGAGGAATACAGGTCTCGATCAAACCAAATTGAACTGGATTCGCCTTCCATACGTTAACAGCCATCACCTGAATGAGCATCATGGCTGACATAAAAAAGAGAAGTATCAGCGGATTGAGTAATACAATGGAACGAATGAGTCGACTCCGATAGATGTAAGCAAACGAACTGCGCCACGCCTGTGCAAAAGATTTCGGGTCACCACTGGCACGCATCACCTGTGGAAAACGCCCTGCCAGCAGCACACAGATTGCAGACAATAGGAAAGTTGCCCCCGTGATCAGGATGGCGACAAAACCGCCGAACGCAGCTACAGCGACCCCGGCTGCCGCCAAACCACTGATACGAGCCAGATTGTCCACCAGATGAATGGTACCCGTTGCCTGCTGGATGCGCTCTTTACCCACGATGCTCGCAGCGGAAGCATGAAATGCCGGAGCCTGAAACAGACTGGAAAACATCGATAATGAGAGCAACAACAGCAATACAGGAAAAGGTACATGCCAGCTGAACAGGCTAACTGCAACCAGCAAAGCGATCACACCGCGAAACACGTCTGAAGCCAGCATCAGCTTCCTTCGATCCAGCCGATCGGCCACCGTACCCGCTACTGATCCAAATAGAAAACTGACCACCATATTGCAGATCTGCACAGCAGCCATGCTCTTAGCACTGCCCGTTGTCTGAAGTACCCACAGGCTGATGGCAATACTATTAAAACAGTCACCAAAAACAGATATGCCATACCCGTACAGGATTCTGCGGAACGTCCTGTTACACCATAGGGTGCGCGGAGCTTCACTGCTCTGCAGAGTAGCTTGTCCCCCTGGATAGACTGTAGCTTCAGGCTCACTGGAAGGGTTCATGCCCATACATCACCTTCCTCCTTTTTCTTCATTAGAAGCCCTCGACAAGCAAGCCTTAATCAGAAAGCCTGGATATAATTCTCCCTAAGCACAAGCAGACACTTCCGAAGCATGGTCAGTCAACAAAGACATGACGTTGCGGAAGTGCCTGGTTGAATTGCCGCAACTGCGGCTTATCTTGCCATTGCTGCGGCTGACTATGCTGTTGAAGGCACGGTGTCTTCTTACCCTTTGGACGCCCCTGTGGTCAGCCCCTGAACGAGGAAACGTTGCAGGAATACAAACAACAAAGTAATTGGAATAGCAATCAGTACAGCTCCTGCAGCAAACATCGTGAAGTTACTGTCCTGATATCGATTCACGAGATCCCACATTCCTACAGCCAGAGTCCAATTTTCTTTGGTACGCAGCACGAGTCGGGCAAAAATAAAATCCATCCACGCCCCCGTGAAGCTGGTTAAGGCAACGTAAGTTAGCATCGGCTTGGATAATGGGAGGATGATGCTGGTGAACACACGCAGATGACTGGCACCATCGATACGAGCTGCTTCATCCAGACTGCGCGGGATGGTGTCAAAGAAACCTTTGACGATGAATCCGCCCAGCACTGCCCCTGAGGAATAGACCAGAATAAGCGCAGCATGCGTGTCGAGCAGTTTGATTTGTAGCAAAATAATATAGATGGCAATCATGCTCATGAAGCTTGGGAACATGCCCAGAATGAGCATGGTGGACAGAATCGTTTTACGCCCCCGAAAACGGAACCGGGATAACGCGTACATGCCCAGCGTCACCATTAATGTGGAGAAAATCATCGTGAAGAATGCGATTTTCAGCGTATTCATATACCATCTGCCGTACATAAAGGACGGATTGTTAAACAGCTCTCCATAGTGAGAAAGAGTGAAGCTTTCCGGCCATAAGCGTTCACTGAACAATGCCGCGCCGGGACGCAGGGACGACAGAAAAATCCATAAAACCGGATATACGGATACGACGGCAATAATCACTAAAAGCACGTAACTGAGTGTCAAACGAATTGGATTGTTGCGTTTCTTCATTGGATCATGTCCTCCTCCTTGAATGATTTGGAGCGGCGGAAATTCCAGATGGAGAAGGTAGCAATAATCAGGAAGATGATAATACCTACCGCAGAAGCCATATTGAATTTATTATTGTCGAGTGTGAGTTTGTAGAGCCAGGTCACCAGCAAATCCGTTGCCCCTGCATACTGATAGTCTCCTCGAAGCGGGTTACCGTTCGTTAACAGGAAAATGACGTTGAAGTTGTTGAAGTTTCCGGCAAACTGCATAATCAGCACCGGTGTCGTGGCAAATAAAATGAACGGCATCGTAATAATCTTGAACTTCTGGAACGCAGAAGCGCCATCCACTTCGGCTGCCTCATACAGATCACGCGGAATAGCGGTAAGCACACCCAAAATGAGCACCATGCTGACCGGAATACCAATCCACATGTTGACGACAATGACAGTAACTTTGGCCCAGAAAGGGTCCGTCAGCCAAGGCAAGCCTTCCAGTCCGAATGCTCGCATATACGTATTGATCGGTCCAAACTGACCGTTGAACAGATTGCGCATCAGTAGTAGCGAGATAATCTGTGGAATGGCATAAGGCAAAATAAAAATGGTACGCCACAACTTTTTGAAGCGGATGCCTTTCTGTTCAATTAACAAAGCTACAAGCACTCCGCCGAAGTACGTCGTTACTGTCGCCAAGACTGCCCAGATGACTGTCCAGGTGAGCACGCCGTAGAACGTCTGGCTCCAGGATTTGAGCTGGATCAGATCCGTAAATGTTTTGAACCCTACCCAGTCCACCAGTTTGGCTGGTGGAATATGATCCGGTGCCGCATAGTTCGTAAACGCAATCGTAACGGTGAACAGAATCGGCATGATTGTAAAAAACAGAATACCGAGTGCCGGGATGGACAGGAACAGATACGGAAAATTTTTGTCCATTACATTGCGCATCGTTGCCGCGGCTCCCAGCGTCGGTTTCCCTTGCTCTCTTGCAAGTCCGGTCATATACGCATCCCGGATATTCAGAATGTAAACAAGCACAAACACAAAAAAGACCAGCAGCACAATAATTCCGTCAAGCAACAAAAAGATAGAATGGTCGCCCTTTTGAAGCACCGTTGAACCGTTCACTTTCACAAAACGCTGTGTATTCTCCCCCAGTGTCCATATTCCCCATACCGCTTGGGACAGCCGAGGAAGCAGGTATGCAAGCCCTGCTCCCTCCAGCAGCAATAGAATAATACCTTTAATCCACTGCCGATTGTATAACTGTCCGAGACCTTGCAGTATGATGGAGCATATGGCTGCTGTCATCCGGTGCTGCTTTTCCCGATTGGGCTGGGCAGACACCGGGACATGCTGTTGCCGCATATGCTCCCTCCTCTCCGTTTGGTATCATTCATCGTTCACCGTTCATTCGTGTCATCGCTGTTTCGTCATTATTGTGTGGTTGCCAGGCTCTCCTTAATCTGTTTCACAGCATTGTCAAGGGAGGCTTTCACATCCTTGCCGCTATCCCAAATATCTGTAATAGCTGACGATATAGGTCCCCATACACTGTCCATGGCTGGAAGGGAAGGCATCGGTGTTGAGTTGTTGAATTGTTCAAGGAAGGCTTTGTTGATCGGATCTTCCTGTACTTTGGCGTCTGCCGCCACATTTTTGTTCGCTGGAAGCGTACCGTTCATGTCAAAGTTCTCCATCTGGGCTTCTTCGTTCGAGAGGAATGCGGCCAGCAACTTGGAAGCATTAGGATACTGGGTAAACGCATTGACGTAATAGGCTTTGACACCCGAGAAGGAAGTCATCGGCTTGCCATCAATAGCGGGAAGCGGAGCAACTCCAAAATCAATTCCGGCGTTGCGATAGTCGGCAATGGTCCAAGGTCCGTTAATATCCATGGCCAGCTTGCCGCTGGAGAACAGTCCCTTTTTGATATCGTAGTTCACATCGCCCATCTTGAGCGGCAGCACTTCAGCCTTCAGCTTTTGGAGGAATTCTCCCCCCTTCTGCGCTCCTTCGTTGTTCAAACCGAGGTCACTGCTATCCATCCCGTTGTCCCCAAAGATATATCCACCCTGAGACGCTAGGAAAGCATAGTTATAATAGAATTGTTGTAATTCCCACATCAGCGCATACTGATTGGATTTGGTATTGTTAAACGTTTTGGCAAAATCGATAATTTCATCAAAGTTTTTCGGTGCTTCAGGGTACAAGGCTTTGTTGTAAAAGAGGGCATACGTTTCGACGCTGTACGGATATCCGTATAAAATGTCTTTGAACGTCACCGCTTTCAGCGCATTCTCGCTGATATTAGCTGTGGTCTCAGCTTCGAAGATATCATTAGGCAAAATAAGTCCTGCTTCCGAGGCGCTTCCAATCTTGTCATGCGGGAACACAACGACATCCGCAGCAAGCCCGGCAGGGCCATCCGTCGTTAACTTGGTTACCTGATCTGTTGGCGGTAATTCCTCCATTTTGACCGTGACGCCATATTTTTCTTCGAATTTTTTGACTCGTTGCTGAATAAAGCTACTCTGGTTTTTATCCTCCCAGATCACCAGTGTTGCGCCCTCTTCTGGCTGGAGATTCTCAGCAGTCAGCTGCACGGTATCCTCTGGATTATCACTTGGCGCTGCAGAAGTAGAACTTCCTCCTCCTCCGGTTGAACATGCAGCTAGTGTAAAAGCCATTCCGATGGACAGAACTGTGCCTTGCCATTTTCTCATGTGAAATGTCCCCTTTCCCTCTGTGTAGTTCAAGAAAATTTTGCGCTTTTCACCCTTTAAACGCCGTAGATTGTCAGGATTTGTGTTCCATGTGAATCGTTGTACAAACGTTTGCTCAAAACGAAACACAATGTCACTGATGCATTCGATATGTAGGGGTAAATGAGTTAAAAGTATGTAAATTCAATGATGTAAGCGCTATAATATATACCACATCATACAATATCGCACTTTATTTGTACAAACGTTTGCACAAGCTGTATTCCTTCAAATTTAACCATATCCTAAATTTTGTTCACAGTAATTTCCTATTTCCTTGATCTAACTCTATCTTCCTTTATTTTGCTCCACTTGCATTCCGGGTTAACGAGTTAACAATTGATTTCTGGTACCCTTTGCATTACCATAGGAGAATGTTGAAATGATTGAATCAGAAGGGGTTTTTTACATGATTACGATCAAGGATATTGCCAAATTGGCGGGTGTTTCCCCTTCTACAGTGTCACGGGTGATTTCAGGCCATCCCAGAATCAGTACGGAAACATCTCTTAAAGTTAAACAAATTATGAAAGAACTTAATTATCATCCCAATATGATGGCTAAGAGCCTTGTATCCAAAACAACACAGACGCTTGGAATTATGCTGCCCCGTCCTGCGGAGGAGCTTTTTCAAAATTATTTCTTTGGAGAGTTGTTGCGCGGCATTATTACCCACGCGACTCGTAACAACTATGAGTTACTGCTGTCCACCGAGACGTCCTCCGATGATGAATTACAGGCCATTTCCCGTCTCGTGCATGGTCGCAGGGTCGACGGTATTCTGTTGCTCGGTTCCAAACGGGACGATCCCATCATCTCTTTTCTCGAAGAGGAAAAATTCCCGTTTGTTCTCATTGGCCGAAGTGAGACACATCCGAATGCCCCTATGGTCGACAACGATAATGTGCAGACCGCGTATGATGCAACGCAGCATCTTATTGCACAGGGACACACACGCATCGGCTTTGTGAGCGGCCCGCCTGATATTACGTTATCGCATGATCGCATGCGTGGATATCGGAAGGCTCTTGAAGAATCCGGATTAACGGCAACGAACGACTGGATCGTGGAGGGTGAATTCTTACAGGAAAGCGGCTTCCGGGCAATGTCCCTTTTTATGTCGCTGCCCGACAGGCCTACCGCCATTGTAGTTATCGATGACAATGTCGCTTTCGGTGTGTTAAGAGCACTTGCGGAGCTGGGATATCGAGTGCCTGAGGATATCAGTGTGGTCAGTTTTAACAATATCGCGTTGTCCGAACTTGCTTCACCTCCGCTCAGTTCCATTGATATTGGCACATACCAGCTCGGGTATACCGCAGTTCAGGTTTTACTAAAAATTCTCGGCAACGAGCCTCTCGCTCAGAACCCGGTTATTATCCCGCACCGCCTGATTGTACGTGAGTCCTCCCTATATTTGAAGGCAAAGCCCTTCCTGAGTTAAGCGCTCTACCTCATCTTTTGGGAAGTGCAAACGTTTGTCCTTTTAACAACTCAGGCAAGATCTGTGATGAGCACAGATGCCAAAGAAGCCGCATTTCTGCGGCTTTTTCTTCACTTTATTTCCCTGTCCTTGCTAAGCGTCAGTACTATTTCCCGTTCCTAAGCACAATTAATTTACCAACAAATTAATACGAACTCCAGCCTGCATCAGCCGTAATGACAGTCCCATTTACAAAACTGGACTCGTCCGATCCAAGGAACAGAGCCACTTTGGCAATCTCTTCACTCGTTCCTACTCGCGGGTTGATCGCCATCCCCTGCTGCTGCCGTCCCGCACCGAACGGGTTAATGCCTGTCATGGATGCCCCGATGTTAGTCGCAACCGCTCCGGGTGCAATGGCATTACAACGAATGCCTTGCTCGGCATACATGTATCCTGTATTTTTGGTAAAGCCCACCACAGCGTGTTTGGAAGCGGTATATGCCGCTCCTGCCCGTCCACCGTGCAAGCCCCCTGCTGAAGCAATATTCACAATAACCCCTTGCTGTTTCTCCAGGAAAATTGGCAGTACTTTGCGTGTGGTTCGCATCACACTTGTTGTGTTCACGGCAAAAACCTTCTCCCACCGCTCATCGCTAATATCCGCAGCTGGCTCCATCCCATCCATGATCCCCGCATTGTTGACCAGAATGTCTACTGTACCGTATTTACTCACCGTTTGATCAATAAGTTGCTGTACATCTTCCTCTTTCGCTACATTAGCCAGAAGAACGAAGGCTTCTCCACCGTTTGCCTGAATCTCTTGAACGACAGCCTGAGCAGCTTCTTCGTTAATATCGGAAACAACGACCTTGGCTCCTTCTTGTGCATACAATGTGGCAATGGCTTTGCCCATTCCTGATCCTGCCCCTGTGACAATGGCCACTTTATTTTGAAGTTTCATTTGTCTATTCCTCCTTTAAAATGTATTCGCTTACATAAAGATAACAAACAAATGTTCATTATCTCTTATCCTTAGTATAATAAGTCATAGCTTTTCGATACAATCAGTAAAAGCCTGTCCAAATGTACGTTAAACAACAGGCTCTCACCTGTTTGTACGTTATCTTTTAATAAATATCACTCGGGAGGAATTCCAATGCCTGAAACATCAGACGCGATGGATCGACGAATCCGCAAATCCAAAGCTGCCCTGAAGGAGGCACTGCTTCATTTGATGCAGAAGCGAAATTTCAAGGAAATCTCCATTTCGGATATCGTGCAGCAAGCTGATCTGAATCGGGGAACCTTTTACAGACATTATCAATACAAGGAAGATCTGTTCAACGAAATCCTGCATGATGTGACTCAGGATCTGGTGACTTCATTTCGCAAGCCTTACGAGGGGATGGAGGATTTCCAGGTGGGGCAAATGCCCTCTTCTGCCATTGCCATCTTCGCACATGTGCATCAGCACGCCCATTTCTACACTCTCGTTGTGCAATCGGAAGCTTCATCCAGCTTTCAGCGTATGATCTGTGATGTGCTGCGGGATCTGTCTTTGCAGGATCTGACTCATACTTTCCCGCCCCATATTAACCCGGAACTGCTCGCAAGCTATCAGTCTCATGCCATATTTGGCATGATCATGGAGTGGATTAGACAGGATTTCAAACACAGTCCTACGTACATGGCGGAAGAGTTATTTAAAATTATTCATTATACGCCCGCACAACGATTAAAAACTGAATAATTTCTCAAAATATGGGTATAATAATATAGTTATTATTCAATTATTTACACATTGTCTAGTGAATTCAAATTTGAAGCAGGAGGAATGATGATGAAATCTTTCAAGTATCGTCTTGAGCAAAAAGAACCTCGGACCGGTCCCGGCGGCATTACTCGCGGAGCCTCGGTTCATGACTTCCCCGCATCCATCGGTATTGCGGGAGTATCCATGCGCCTGGAACCAGGCGGCATGCGTGAACTGCACTGGCATGCAAATGCGGCCGAGTGGGCATATGTGATCAGCGGTTCCTGTCGTACCACCGTTATCCATCCGGACGGACACGCGTATACCGATACCTTTGAACCCGGAGATGTATGGTATTTCCCACGCGGATACGGTCATTCCATCCAGGGACTCGGGCCGGACGAATGCCACTTCATTTTGATTTTTGACAATGGGGATTTTTCGGAGGATCACACGTTCAGTATTACCGACTTTCTGACTCAGACACCAGATCATATCGTGGCACAGAACCTTGGTATCTCTCTCGAACAAGCAGGCAAGCTCAATCAGGGCGAAGCCTATTTTGCCAAAGGCCCGGTACCCGATGACAGTTCCTCCTCTGCGACTTATCGCCGTAACTCGGAACTGACCACGCCGCATCGTTATCCCTTGCATGCCAAACAGCCACGCCGCGCGCCAGGCGGCGGTACGCAGCGTACGGTAACCGTCGAAGATTTCCCCATCTCCACCACGATGGCGGGTTCTCTGATCGAGCTTCAACCAGGCGCTCTGCGGGAACTGCATTGGCATCCCAATGCGGATGAGTGGCAGTATTACATTAGCGGCAGTGCCGAAATGACGGTATTTCTCGCCGAAGGGCAGGCTGTCACTGAACAATTCGAAGCTGGAGATGTTGGGTACGCTCCGATGGGTGCGGGTCACTACATCAAAAACACGGGTGATGATGTCTGCCGTGTACTCATTGGATTCAACAGTGGACACTATGAAGCTATTGATCTGAGTGAGTGGATCTCAGGCAATCCGGTAGACGTGCTCTCCACGAATCTAGGCATGTCCCGTGAGGAAGCAGAACAGCTCCCTGACGATACGCTGTTTATTGCACCCGATCAGAACAAGGGAAAATAACCAAGAAGGCTATACGTGAGTGTTGCAAGGTTCATTCCCGGAGATTAGCTCAGTTAATGGAATGGTAACATAAACTTAAGCTAGATTAAGTGAACCCTATGGTTATCTGAAATTGGAGGACAGATGCCTATGCATTCCGTACATGACTCGTCTTCCCCGAACGTTAACAACGAGAGTATCGGACACACGGTAGAACGTTTAGAGCCGGGATTTTCCCGGCTTTTGTTATCTTCCGTTCTTGTACTGCTTGCCGGTTTCATCGATTCCATTGGATATTTGGGGCTGGGTAAAGTGTATTTATCCTTCATGAGCGGCAACAGCACCAAGCTGGGCATCGCTCTATTTGAAGCAGATTATGCGTTATGGGCAATGACAGGGACTGTCGTTCTTTTATTTATTACAGGAGCATTTGTGGGCACTTTCATTTCAGAGTCATGGGGGAAATGGCATCTGACCCTTATTTTGGGCGTGGAGTGTGTATTGTTTCTCTTCGCAATCCTGTTGTCGCTCCTGTTCCACACGCATTATATTATATTCCCGCTCACTATGGCGATGGGCATGCAAAATACGATGCACCAGATGGTTGCACATGCAGATGTAGGCAAAGGCTTTGTATCGGGTACGCTTTTTGGGATCGGTCAGGCTCTGGCCAAAGCTGTACGTGGCAAAGCTCCTGCATCGGAATGGGCCGTGCTGGCACTATCTTGGTTTATTTTTGTCATTGGCGCGGCGCTGGGCGCCTGGATGCTCGTTAATGGCGGTCTGCTCCTATCCCTCATTGCAGCTCTGTTGTTTCTTGTCCTCGTTATCCCCTATGTCGTTTATATGCAACGTCTGAAAAACGGTTGACCCTGAATAAAAGGGCCAACCGTTTTGTACTTTAGTTCTAGGAGATCGCCCTCGGCTTCATGTATACTATAGAGGAGTGCAGAAATAGGATAAAAGGAGGTGACATTTCACATGAAAAAATCAAGTATTATCTCATTAATGACCAGTTTCATTTTGCTTGGCGGGGTGCTTCTCTTTCCTGCTCCTCAAGCCAATGCTGCCAAAGGAGAATTCTCTACATATTGGGATTTTAACGATATACCGGACGAATATTGGGATGATGAAGATCAAACAGACGAGTCAGACGCAGACGAAGAGTCTGAAGAAGAACAGGCATTAATTCAAGCACGAGCGGAGTTAAAAACCTATTTCGATCAGCTTTCAACTCTACTGTCTTATGAAAAGAAAGCAGTGGACTCCTTGCACAGTATTGCTTCTGAAGGGAATACAGCGAGTCGAAAATCGATATATCTAAAACTTGCGAATACGGTAGTTCCAAATTTTACGAAACTGGTCTCCAAGGCCAAACTTATCACGTCCTCCAATCCGGAAATCAAAAGATTACATACACATTTGGTGAGAGGACATTACCTCCAGCTTGAAGGATACATATTGTACAAGCAAGCCTTCTCCAGAAACAAAGTAAATCTCAAGACACTCCAACAAGGGAATGCAAAAGTTGATGCAGGTCGTGCTTTAGTCGAGCAATCTACAGAGTCACTGTACAATTATGCTGTGGAAATTGGATACGAGTCCTCATCGCAATAGCGCAAATAAATAAGCGACCATCTTCTGTTTAATTAACAGGATATGGTCGCTTTTATTAAGAGCAGTTGGGCATATGACTTTATGACTTAGTGTGAATTACAGACCAAGCTTCTGTCCTTTTTCTAATCGCTGAATCTGCTGTTCCCCGCTCTCCGCCAATTCACGGAACTGACCGATCGTCTCGCGCATTCTTGGCAAGGCCTCTTGTTTGTAGACCGAGATGGAGTCGAGCGCAGACAGCACATCCGTAAAGGCTTGCTTCATCGTATCCACCGAAATACTTGCTTCGTAAGCCTGCTTCTGGATCGCTGTTCCCTGATCTTTCAGCATTTTGGATGTGCCAGCGATCAGATCATTCGTGGTACGGTTAAGCAATTCGATTTTCTGCAAGACGATCTTCTGGTTGTATAGTGCACTGGCAACGGTGACTGCAATCTTAAGCGCGGAGATCGTCACATTTTTCGCCCGATCCACACCACGAATTAACTCTTTGTTGTTGCGAATGACCACTTCAATCGCCATGATTCCCTGTTGGTTTACGACCAGCATCTGTTGCAAATCCATGACTCGCTGACGCAGTGGAAACAACACTTCTTCGGTAATAAAACGTACTTTCTCGTGGTCTTCCCCGCGAACCTTGGCTGTCTCAATCTGTGTATCAATGGATTCATCCATTAACATACCAAGCTGGATCTCCTTCTGCAGCCGCTTGGTTAGTTCGCGCAGGCTCTGCTGCTCGATCTCAAGCGTGGTGTTGTCATTGCGTAGCGTGGCACGGCCCTTGTCGAGTGAAACGACAATGTCGGCGATGACGGCGTCGGCTTTCTGGTACTTGAGGAAATACGCGCGCAGCGGGTTGAACAGCTTGCCCAGAAAGCCTGTTTTGGCGAAATCGACCACGCTTGGGTCGAGATCCTTCAGTTGCATATGCAGCTCGGTCAAGCCTTTGGCGACCTGACCGCCCTCGTCTCCCGTCTTGGACAGATGTCCAACGGAGACTTGAAGCAGCGCGTTTTTCTCGGAAGAGGATCGCATGGTGTTCATGCCAAAGCCGTCGATGGATTGCAAAATTTCTTTGCGCTTCTCCAGAGATTCGAGGTCCAGGTTCATAATCATATCCACATTCGAAGTTGCTACCAGTTGCAATTCCGCGACCTCGGCGGGCACCGGTTTGATCTCTTCTTCAATCACCTTCTGAATTTCCTTCTGGCTCGGTATTTCCATCGTAAACGACATTCACAGTTCCCCCTTTTAGTTACATCCGTATCTGCTTACATCTGAACATTAATATAGACTTACATCTGTACGTTAAACAGGTTTCCGATTTTGTAGACAACATCGTCGGTGTCCGCATTAATGCTCGCCGCCTCGTTAATGCTGGAGATGCTCTCCAGGGCTTTGATGTCGGCGTTATATCCAATCGTGTAGATCGGCACTTTGTACGTCTCCACCAGGTCTCGAATATCTTTGAGCGAATGTCCTTCGTTCGTCTCGCCATCACTCAGAACAAAAATCAGCGGTTTCACGTTAGGGTTGGCTGCTTTGTAATCCTCCAGCATTTTCATTGCAACCACGATGCCGTCGAATGTCGCTGTTCCCCCACTTGCTTGCAAACTATCCACCGTTCCGACAAACATGGATTGCTGGTTCGTATCATATTTGGCAATCGGCAGGTTCACGGTTACATCGCTGGAGTAAGAAACCAAGCCAATGCTGTTGTCGGTACCGAGATACTTCTGGCCTTTGCGCAAAGATTCTTTAAGACGGTTAAGCGGTTCCCCCGCCATACTCCCGGATACGTCCGTTACAAACACAGCGGCAATTGGATTACTGCCGTTCTTCTTCTCTTTCCAGACTTTCTGCGCGGACAGCAATGTTCCACCATCCACCGTAGCCAGCTCCGATTTGTAATCTTGCAGGCCGTTGAATCCGAACTCTACTGCCTTTTTCTGATACTGATCTTGCGTGACAAAATCAGCGAACTTCTGGATGATCTCCTGTTTGTTCTGCGGCAGTTGACCAAGAGCATATAGCGGGCTGTCATGCCTTACACCGAATGGGGTAAACACATATCCGCTCTTCAGATCGGCTGTATTCACATAGGTCTGATACTCCAGTACAAAGGCATCCAGTCTGCCCGACTTGGCCGCTTCCCTCATCTGAATCGTGGTGGATGCAGTGAATGGCACGTTCGCCTGGAATTTTTCAAAGCCTTGAATGGCTTTCTCGCCCAGCGGATTAGCGCTGTCATACGTATTTAATGCGGTAACCAGGAAGTTCAGTCCTGTAGAACTGGCAAACGGGTCGGTATAGCCCATCGTCAGCTCATTATTGGCAATAGCTTCGGTTATCGTTTTGACGTTCACGGAGCCGTAGGTGTTCACCAGTGCATCATATTTGGCTTTGGAGATGACGATTCCCGGTACGTTGCCAACGAGCCGCTTCGAGATCAGCTTCGTCTTCACTCCGCTGGCTTCCACCATCTCGCCCCACAACTCATTGGACGGGGTGAAGGCATCGGGCACATACTTACCGGACTTGATGTAATCCGTTGCGGTACCGGAAGCAATATTACGGATTTTGACCGATACCTGTTTGCCGCCGGCCGTGATGTTCGCTTGGTTAAATGCCTCTGCGACCTCGGTTAACCATCCATCCACGCCACTACCCGACTTCTCGGTGGAGGAGAAAATTTCGACGAAATCATTGGTGGTGTTCTCCACTGTAACCGGGAATTTGGAAATGTCCGGAAGGGATTCTGCAACATCAACCGGATCAAGATCAATCTGTCCTTTCACCGGTTCCGCCGTAGCTGGTGCAATGTCCGCGTACAATTTGCCAAGTTCCTTACCTGCATTTTCGGTCGTGACCTGTGTGGTAGACTTGCCAAAGTTCGATGTCAGTGTGATTCCTCCATAAACGAGACCAAATACTAGGACTAACATGATCATGGATATGAGAAAAAACTTTCCCTTCTTTGCCATAGGTGCAACCCCTCACTGTCTATATAATTTGGTGTGCTTGATTAACTGATCAATCTCCTGCATACAAGGCATCTGCTCAATATCTCCAGCTTCAACACTGTCCAGGCGTGATATCTCCAGCAACAGCTGATCCAGCTTCAATAAAATCTCTTCATTCGTGTGAAGTGAATCCTTCACGTAGGTCAGGTAATCGTTGTACACTTTCGTTTTCTCCTGAAAAATCCTCTGCGGGATCGCAGGCGATTTGGCTTTCATCATGCTGGCATAATCGGCTTCATCGAAGACGTTCAGTCGATTCAGTATGCTGCGAATGTTCAGATATAACAGCTTCTCTACCTCTTCCGTGACCGAAGCGAATTTCTTAAAACTCAACTCGCCGGGGTCAAAACGTTGATGAAGCACATTCATCAATGTCTCTTTCTTTTTTTTCATCCGGTTCAGTTGGGACAGCCCCAGCGTAATATCTTCTTCAAGAATTTTGATGCGTCTGTAAAAGGATAAAGCTTCTACATAATCTTCATGGGTTTCGATCTGTCTCACGGGTAAAACCACCGGCTGTTTGAACAATACATTGTAACTGCCATAGAAAAGTGCAAGTACGCTTCCGAAGAGTAGCGTCACGGAAAGTGCGGTCTGGAACGCATTCTCTCCGAATCCAAGTCCAGCAAAACCCGGGGAGAAGGCCAGAACATTCACGGCCACGATGCCGATGATGAGCCCAAACAATTGTATGTACCTGGTCATGGTCGATCCTAAGGCCTCCTTTCATGTTAGATATTAGGATTAAATGTCGTATATTCCCTGTCTCTCATCTTCTTATTGTACATGATGTGAACGCTCTCAGGTGGATAGGATTGGAAAATGGAAGGGATATTTACGTTAATATTAGAGCGCTATAAAGTAGATGTTTGACTTGTAGTTTGAGTGATTGTCCAGTGGATTTGAAAGATCTTTAAATGATTCTTGCCAGATATTTAAAAGAGAACTCGCGCTGGTATTGGTACTGTACTCCATAAGCTATGATGTCAGAGCAGTATTCTTCATAGTAATATACGTGGATAGAGCTTATCCCATTATCCTTTTCACGGACAAAACAGAACGAGCTTCACAACTTGCTGTTTAGAAGAACTGCTGGACAACCAGGAACTACGGAGGCGCGTTAGTGGTAAATGAAATGTTATCCGGTAATACGTGGAAAATCAGGTTACGTGTCATTTTTTATATAGACTTGTCTTAGCGGGCTGGAGTAGGATGCGGTGCGAGAAAGAGATTTCTTGAGGGAGTTGCACGCCAAAAAGACGAAACGGCGAATACCTCCCATTTCGTCTTGTGTACGTTATTGTTCGTCAAATCTGAATCCACCTACTCACTACCCATCAGGCTAACGATCACAGATGACGCTATTTGGTGTACAGATGATTTGTTGTTACTGGACGCTCACACTAAAGAATTCGGTCTGCTACGTGTTGTACGAACCTCTGTCACTTTTCCCGCACAGCCCTTGTCCCCGATTGCCTGGAATGTTATGGTCACGCTCTCCTTGCCTCTGGTGACCTCTTCCGGAATCTCATAGCTGACACGGAATACCTCTCCGATCTTGTTCATATGAATGCGCTGTTCCCCGACAACTGTACCATCCACCAAAATGTTAAACTGCCGCTCATATCGAATTCCCTCTCGGTCAAAATGCAAATAATCCCCGCCCCAGTAGGCTACGCACAAATAGTTCATAGCACCCGAGTCTACAGCCAAGCGGTAGCCGAATGCTGCTTCGTTTACTCCGTAAGCCTCACGCCACATATACAGCCTGTTGCGTCCGTCTGTACCGGAGCCATTATATTGCTCCCCGCGGCAGTTGCTCTCCAATTGATGCCCGATCTCATCCTGCTGACCATCCGGCTGCACGCTATCGATGGTGATATCGTTCAACGCTTTCTCCAGCGCATCCCCTTCATCATTCAACGCCCAATACACCGTATAGAACTCATGATGCACCTCATAGAACGGAATTAGTTTCACCGCTTCACCTGTAGATGTCACTTCCTCACTAAGCTCAAATGTAAGCTTCTCTTTATCGACAACCTTGATCCACTTGCTCACATCCTCTTCTTCCGTTTGGATAACGGGTACGGGAGCTGTTTTTGGATTCAGTGCAGTTTCGTCGATAATGGTATCCTCGGGAAGTCCTTCACTGCCAAGCGCACCAGCTAACACAATCGGGCCATACTGGAATGCCACCTTGTGGGCATCATCCCGTGCTGTATATTTACGCAGTGCCATCGGCAGCATAATAGTAATCGTATCGCCCGCTGACCAAGTGCGATCGATGGACAGATAGCCGGGTTCCAGACGTGTATACGACTGAGCCGAATCCCCGCCTACAGTTGCCGTCATCGGCTCCTGGAGCCAGGACGGCACGCGTAGTCTTAGACAAGCCGAGGCGCTGCCTTCGGTGATTGTCAGGGTTGCTTTTTCCGAATAGGGGAAGTCCGTTTCCAGCTTTAAGTTCAGTCCCTGTGATGCCCACTCCAGCTCGGAAGCGATGTAGAGGTTCACATACAAGTCTTGTTCATCCTCATAATAGATAGCTTCTGCATACTTTCCCGGGTTCTCCATGCCTGATCCGGTGCAGCACCACCAAGCCGTATCATGTGTGCCGTAGATTTTGTAATGCCCTTGCAGGGTGGAGGCAAAATAGGTTTTGTTGCCCGTATCCGGGTCTTGCGTGCCAAGGATATGGTTATAGACTGCATTCTCATAATAGTCCATGTAGGCACTGTCCCGGTTCCAGGCAAACAGCTGCTTGGTCAGATGCATCATGTTGTGCGTACAGCAACTCTCCCCGGTTTTGATGCCAAGGCTCTCCATGCCCTTTGCTTCATAATGCTCGGATATGCTCGTCGCGCCAAAGACATAAGAACGATGCTTCACGGTTGTATCCCAGAAAAATTGTGCCGCTGTCCGGTACGATGTCCGTGCAGGGTCTTGATTGTATATTTCGGCTGCGCCAATAACTTTCGGAATCTGGGTGTTGGCATGCCTTCCTTGCAACTCATCCCGCTCCTGCTCCAGCGGTTCCAGAATGAGTTGGTGCGTGAATTGAAGGGCAGCCCTCAGATAGGCTGAGTTTCCTGTAATCCCGTACAATTGGGCAAACACTTCGTTCATCCCGCCATGCTCAGACATCAGCATCGTCTGGATCTGCTCCTCGGTCATGGCACTCAGTCCCGTCACTGCCCAATCCGCAAAACGTGCAACCACCTCAAGCGCCTGCTCATTGCCCGTCATTTGATAGGCGTCAATCAGACCGCGATAGATTTTATGTACGCTGTACCACGGAACCCAATATTCGCCGATGTTAAATCCGCCAATGTTCTCCGCACGAAAAGCCATACGGAAAGCGTCCTCGGACAAACCTCCGATATATCCGCTGCCCGTCGTCTGTTGAATTGCCGCCAGTTCATTCACAGCATAATCGAGCGTTTGCTTTAAAGTAGAATTACCCGTCGCCTGATACGTCACCGCGAGAGCCGACATGTAATGCCCGAGGGAATGTCCGCTAATCGAGCGTGCCTCCCAGCCTGCATATCGTTCCTTGCGTGGTGTTAATCCGTGGGCTTCATAACATGGAGCCAGAAAGCGGTCAATCTCCAGTGATAACAAGTAACGTTCACCGATATGTTGTGACGTTTGAAATGGACCTTTCAGCAAGTTAACCTGTGAGGGGCCCAGAAATCCTTTTCTCGTATCGATCATGTGGCTCGCTCCTTTGGCATATGAAATAACTTCATATGGTTTCTTTTCTTTTAAGTAGGGCTGTGTTTAGAGATAAAGGATAAAATCCGTGTTCCACTCCGGCTAGAACTTATCTCTGCCATCTAGCTTTCACCCTTGAATGTCCTCATATTATCAAATAAACTACAGTTACAGCAGACTCAGAATCCAAGAAAAGGTGGATAAATCTGTCCTATGTCAAAACCAGTGGAGCACTATTTATGTGGAAAATTCATATCAGAGGGCAACTGGAGCCATATGCGTCGAAGCATGCCGGTACATGAGATCATTTTGATGCTGGAAGGTGAGATGTATATTGCGGAGGAGGACAAACGATACGTTGTTCGTGCAGATGATCTTTTATTTTTAAAGGCGGGCCGAACGCATTATGGTTACCAGATTAGTGACGCACCTGTGAGCTTCTACTGGATACATTACGGGACAGCACCAGGCTCATTTGGTGATTTCCCAACCCATTCAACCATTCAGATTCCTTCTATGGCAAATCAACTGTTCAAGCAGTTATTGCATGTATCTTCCTTCTCGTCTGAAGAGGCGGATGCTGCTGCGCTATTACTTCTCAAAGAAATGGAACGTAACCTGCGCTCAGACTATCGCCAGCATAACGCCGTGGTGGATCATATCTGTAAGTGGGTCGATATCCATCTGCATCTGAATATTACGGTGAGTGAGATTGCGGAGAATTTTAATTTCAACAAGGACTACATTTCCAAAATGGTGAAGCGGGAAAAGGGGATCGGACTCAAAACGTATATTCTCACCGAACGCATGCGCCGTGCCAAACGACTGTTGCTCAATACCAATGCCAGTGTGAAAGAGATTGCAGCCCAATGCGGCTTTCGTGATTACAAGCTGTTTCTGCGTACCTTCAAGCAACACGAGGCAAGTACGCCAACCGAATATCGCAATCATCTATACAGTACACAGCTGAATCGGTTGTAAAAAAGATATAGAAATGTTGAAATCGCTTATAGAAGATTCTAATATAGAGGATTGAATCCCTTGTGTTATAATGCAAGGAAATACTATTCCCTACTTTACTCATAAGAAAAGGAGAATTTAGATATGACGACGGCTGCCATTACGATTCATCCCGCTTCCCCAGCTGACCATGCTGAGATTGTTGACATTCTGGTTGCCAGTTACGCGGAATACCAGAGCTCGTTTGAGCAATCGGATCGTTGGGAAGCCTACCTGAAAGATATCCGCGAATCCGTGGACAATCCATACTTGACTGAATTATGGGTAGCCAAGATCGAAGATCGGATTGTCGGTACCGTTCAGTTATTTGAAACGGCACATAAAGCCTACCCGAATTTTGATCTGCCGATTGATTATCCATTTATTCGTCTACTCGGCGTTGATCCCGAGTGGAGAGGACATGGCATTGCGCGTGAGCTGCTTCAGCGGTGTGTGGATTCCACGAAGGAGCTGGGCAAAAATGCAGTTTATCTCTATACGGGTAGTCAGATGGTTAATGCCATCCGGTTATATGAACGTTTTGGCTTTATTGAAGATCCGGAGTTCAGTCCCGTGGAGGGCGGAGGGCAGGCAATCTGCTATCGTTACGAGATAAAATAAGATAAGATAGGGCCTTAACGGACAACATAGACGTGCGGATTTACAAGGTTTATTAAAAGTATTCTTGCATTCTGGAGAATATTATGTCTCTTTATACCATAAAACATAGGGCTGTTCTCCTGCCATCTGTAGATGACAAGAGGAACAGCCCTCTCGTTTAAACCTGATATCTTAGCGTTACATGATTAGTTACATGATTATCATGTTGATCCCGAGCTTAACCACCAATCTCAATCAGAATCTTAGCATGACTCTTGTCGCTCATCAACAGCTCAAGTCCGTCCTGCACAACATCATGCAGCTTAATTTTCTTGGTGATTACCTGCTTCACATCGAGTGCGCCTTCAGCAATGAGTGAGATGACCTCAGGGAAGATATGTCGGTAGGCCAGTGTAGCTGTCAGATTCGCTTCTTTTACCAGCATGTCGAAAAAGTTTACGTGAAGTGGGTTCGGAATTGCGGCGATCACCACAACTTCCCCACCTTTTTTAATCACGGATACAGCACTGTCCATCGTCGGTTGAACTCCAGCCGCTTCATACGCAACATCGATTCCACCGGATTGCTGCGTAATGACCTGTGTTGCATCCACCTTACTGCTATTTACCGGAATTGCGCCAAGTTTAGCCGCCAGTTCCAGACGATCTTCGAATACATCGACAGCGTACACTTCAGATGCCCCAGCTGCTTTGGCTGACAAGATGGTCAGCAAACCAATCGGCCCAGCTCCGTATACAGCAACCTTATTTCCCACTTTCAGCTTACTGTGACGTACGGCATGAAAAGCAACAGCAGTCGGTTCAACAAGCGCCCCTTCTTCAAAGGATACTTGATCTGGAATCGGGTGTACCATATAAGCCTCGACTACTACATATTCGGCAAAACCGCCATCCCCGTTCAATCCGACAAAACCAAATTGAGTACACTGATTGTATCTACCTTGAATACAGTACTCACACGTTCCACAATGGTAGAGAGGTTCCACCACTACGCGATCGCCAATGTTGACACCGTTTACATGATCACCTAGAGCGCTTACCGTTCCTGCAAACTCATGTCCCAGTGTCAGTGGTGCTTTTTGTCCTGAAAGCGGATGATTCTCTCCCTCTTGAATACCTACACCATGATGATACGCGTGTAAGTCACTACCGCAGATTCCGGCATACTCGACTTTGATCTGCACCTGGCCAGACTTTGCAACCGGAACCTCACGATCTTCCACACGCACGTCTTTATGACCATACCATACTGCTGCCTTCATTCTGTACATCCCCTTTTATCTAAACTATTAATACAAGAATGTTCTGCTTGTCTATATATTATATCGCTATTCAACCATTATTCATATTTATAGATACTTATGTTAACATTACTTATACTAATGCTAACAAGGGATGATCGCATGAATCTGGAACAACTCGAATACGTTGTCGAAATCGCCAAAACGCAATCGTTCTCCGCCGCATCGGAGCATCTTCATGTCACGCAATCTGCGATCAGTCAATCGGTTCATCGCCTGGAAAAAGAGCTGGGGCTGGTTCTATTCGAGCGATCCAGACAAGGCACTCATCCCACGCCGGAGGGTAAACAATTTATCGCCAAAGCGCTGGACATTTTGCAGCGAATTGATGAATTGAAATCACTAAATGCAACGACATCTACATTGACCGGTGATCTTCATGTGGCTACTTTCCCGAGTGTTATGCCTTACTTGGTGCAGTCGGCAGCAGATATGAAACGAGATCATTCACAACTGAGATTATCGATTGAAGAGAAAGGTTCCATGGAGATCATTGAGGACATCCGCAATAATAAAACCCATCTGGGCTTTATCGCCATTTACGCGAAACAACTGCGCGAATTGGATGGGTTACATTTTACACCGATGTATTCGAGCAAGCTTGTTGTATGCACCCATCAACTGTCTGAACTGGCTAAGCACGCACGCGTGACTCCAGAGCAACTAAAAGACTATAATCTAGCGTTATATCGGGACGGTTTCATTGAAGATTTTCTGCAGGAGTTCACCTACGAATATGGGCCTTTATCCATCTTATTTAAGACCAATAATTCGGAGGCTATCAGCACCGTGTTAACCAATAATATTGCCGCGACTATTGGGCATGATTTTTCCTTTCACCAACACCCGCTTTGGAAAGAGGGGTTAATTAAGATGGTCGAAATTACCGAGATCCAGCAGCCCAAAATGCAGATCGGCTTCGTGCAGACGGAATTCAGGGAGGCAGCGGCTGCGGCAGAACAATTTGCCCGGCGCTTCAAGCAAGCGATAGAACTCGGTCATCTATGATCTGCTGTTCATGTATATAGGTTATATGCCCCTAGCAAAAAAAAAGCGCTTCGCCATGTGGCGGAGCACTTTACTTATTTCCTCTAAATTTAGTTGCCGCTTCACTTACACCTTCACCTTTTTCACCGCTTCACTCATCTCATGCGTCTGCTGTTCCAGCATCGTAGACGTTTCGGCCACCTTACGGAACATCACCGATTGATCCTGCATCAAACGGTATATCTCATCCGAGTGATCCGACACGCCTGCGGAAATCTGTGAAATCGTGTTGACCGAAGCTGCCGCCTCTTCCGATCCGGCCGTAATTTCTTCAGCCGCAGCAGAGACCTCCTGTATACGCTGGGTAACTAGTTGGAACGCATCCACGACTTGTGAGAAGGCTTGCTCTGCTTCAGTTGTAAATACGACCCCCTGACCAATCTCCTGGGCAGTAACCCCCATTCGGGAACCTATCTGCTGTGACTCCTGTTCAATACGAAGTAATAAGTCCGAGATTCGTTCCATAGACGAACTGGAGGCTTCGGCAAGTTTCCTCACTTCTTCTGCCACAACCGCAAAACCCTTTCCATGCTCACCCGCATGTGCAGCCTCAATGGAGGCATTAAGCGCGAGCAGTTTGGTTTGACTTGCGAAGTCACGTACCGTATGCAGTGCACCACCAATTTCAGTAGAATAGTTGTTTAACACCTGCACCATCGTGGTAACCTCTCCAAATACTGCAGAGATGTTTTCCATCTGTTTCTTCATAATCGTCATGCGTTGCTGCCCCGATTCCGCCGTAGTCAGCGCCATTGTTGCCGCATCCGATACCACATTGGAGGATTCAGATATATCGTTGATGCCTTTTGCAATCTCTTCCATAGCATGCGCACTGTCACTTGCACTCTGCTTCTGTGTATGCGCACCTTGTCTTATTTCCTCAACGGCACGATCCACTGTTTTACTCATCGCGAGCATCTCTTCGGTACTCCGATTAAACTCTTTCGTGGATTCGGATAACAATTCGGTTGTTAAAGCTACTCCTCCAACCATGTCACTTACTATTTTATTTAAATTCCCAGACATATGTATCATCGCCTGATACGTTGTTCCGATCTCATCTCTGCTCTTCAAACGATAGGCTGTCAAAATGCGATTAGCTTCGGCAAGCTCACCTTGTGCCATCTTTTCCACACTTGATTTCAGCGGATGTAGAGGGCGCAGTCCTCTAACGATAAACCACATCACTATAGCAATACCTGCAAGAGTAGCGAGCAGTAGGATCACATACAACGGCAGACTTGATCTCAAAATATCGGTTTCGATACCTCCGATAACAGAAATCCCTGTATCGATACCAATTACACCCGCAAGAGTACCGTTGCTATTCAGAATTGGAGCGTAGGAAGAAATATAATTACCGTACTCTGGATTGTTAATGATCGGCGAACTTGCTGTTTCCCCTTGTAGCAACTTCTGCACCGCATCTGCAGGAATGTCCGTTACTTCGTTAATTGCTGAAGCTTTATCCGCATCCTTCATGCCATCCACCATGATCAGCGGCGTTCCTTTATCATCAATTTTAACGAAATACACATACATAGCACCAATACGCACTCGAAAATCATCCAATTCATCCCGAATACGAAGATACTCCTCATTTTCCTTGGGGTCCTTGGCAAAGTCCACATATGATGCTGTATCCAATTGCTTCACATAACTCTCGGCAATCTGAATATTGTAGCTTGTGATAGCCCCCTGCGCAGCAAGTTTCACATTAGCGATCTGCGTCAGCATACTTCCCGCAGCTATAATCGTAATGACCAGTGTAACAATAGCCGCAATGCGCACAACCAGACGTTTCCTGAAAAAACCGATCATTTGCTCCCTCTTCCTCCCCACGAACCCAAGCCTTTTTGACTAGGCCGTACCCAAAAAACATATGTTTGAAGCACTAAGTATGGGAAAATAGTATACGAATATGTCGAATTACGCAAGAAAATATTGGATTTACATAAAAACGTTATCATTTCCGTATTCGCTTTGGTATTAGGGACTTTAAAAAGAGTTATTTAACGAGGTTTTTAGAGGATTTCAGGCAAAGAAAAACTCCAACATGGTAGTTGGAGGCCTGTAGTTACTTGGAACGATTAAAAAACATATACTGTTGAACCTATTGGTATATCTGCAGGATTGATCGAGTTACCTAAACATATGCCCACCATTTTTTTATCATTTGGTGAGTTGGATATTTGAACCGAAACAACTCTCAGATTCAGCATTTCATGCTCAGAAATTTGCAACACAATATCGTCACCAATCTTCTCTATAGCTGTAAGGACAGGTTCATTTCCAACAATAACGGTTCCGTTTCCATTGGATTCAAAAACATCGCCAACCTCCATTAACTTTTCCATTCAAGACTCTCCTCCAATTATCTACTTTGTATAAATAGTTCATCCTTAACTTCTCTAATACGAAGTCCACTGTTTCTAAGTCTTGTAATTGCATCTCGCAGTAATGTCACTCTTTCAATTGATGTCAAATCAGGAGCAAATCTAGCCGCTCTAATACTAGCCTGAGCTTCATCTAGAGCAAAATTTCTGGAATATGTTGCAGGATCGACATCATAAAGTTTAAATGCTTTCCCATTTAAATATGCTTCATAGTGTCCCACAATCTCGTGAGCTAGAGTTGCCTTACCTGAGACACGGCTATTAGCACTTGTAGTTCCTATTCCAGGGGAAGCACCAGGTAAAACATCCGTATTTATATACAATCTGTCATACATCATACCTGTATTCCAATTATCCCTAAATACAATATTATCCTCAGGAAAATCCAATTTTTTTGCATAATCAACCAATTCTATTTTCTGCGCCTTAGTAAGTTCAATTTCATTCCTCAATCCATCTGAAGAAATTTGACGATGAACTTCCACCTTTTCCCCCGCCTCCATCGAACGATTAAGCGCACTAACATTGGTACCGCCTCCTGACGAGGTCAGTAAATTATGCGGTTTGATCATCTTAGCGGTGAGGCCACCGCCGACCATCATGCCTCCCATGCCCATCATATTGGCCCAATGTTCGCTGGACCAGGCATTCGTGGGGAATATCGCTTCACGGATTGTACCATGGATGCCAAATGTCAGCCAATTGGCTGTATCATTGGCAGAATTAAAGGCTTTATCCGCTCTATCCATGTAACCTTCCACCAGACCACTTGGGATACCAAACGTCCAATAGTCCAGAAATCCGCCGACACTGTCGTAACGCTTCTGGTAGCGGTCATCTGCAGCCTGCATAAAACCAGTACCCAGTTCTTTCAAACTATCCACCGATTTTTGAAAAGCATTACGATTGTCTACAGTGGGAGCCCGGCATTCATCCGGTGGAGGCGGCGCGCAATTGGCATCGTAGGATTGCGTAGTCTGCTGATCCGCCAGTCTGAATTTCTCCGCATGTCCTTCAAGCGTTTTGGCAATCGAGAGGGAGAGTGAACAGAAGTTGTCCATCACTCGTTGCGCCGCGATGAAATCAGCATAAAATCGTTCCTTGGTGCTCCCGTTCCACTGCCTTTCAATTTCGAACAGCTGTTGTTTCAAGATGTGATTCATCTGAGCAATCTGACTTTGGGCTGTGGCGAACTGTTTTGAAACGGACAATAGCTGTTCCGGGGTTACTTTAATCGTTGTCATGGTGTACCTCGTTATCGATATCGTTCTAATTATGTATTTCGTTGTTACACGAAGATTCTGTGTTTCATATATGCCAGTTCATCCACCAGCACATGGGATTCAGTATAACTGGATTGAAATTCTTTTCGTAGAGACTCCTGACTTAATCCTTTAGTTCCTATTACCCCCAGTACGCCCTATTTGTAACAGTCTTTGTGACCTAGATGCCCCCCCACTGAACCGATTCAAAACTTACTATTGTCATATAAGATAGATTCGGCTATATTATTAATTAATTGATCAGTTAATTAATTAATGTTCAGATAAAAGAAAGGAGAATTTTTGTGGCTAGAACAGTTAATGAAGAGAAACGGCTTGAGCGACGTAAGCGCATCTTGGAGGAAGCTGTCATCTTGTTTGCTGAAAATGGATATTCAAACACCACAACGGCTCTTATTGCTAAAAATATCGGTGTGACTTCTGGAACCATATTTCAGTACTTTCCAAACAAAGAAGCTTTGTTTCATGCAGCTGTCCTGGAACCGCTTGAAGATATCCAGAAGAAATCACTTGCTCTGCTGCAACAAAACGGAACGCCAGCCGAATTACTTAAAAATATGGTCAAAGACCAATTCGATCATATTTACTTCTACACCAATGAGTTACGACTTGTTCAGTCTGTATTGGGACAACGAATAAGGTTCCCGGAGCTTACTCAGAAGGTTCTGGATAGTATAAAAGTAATGACAGACAAGATTGAATCCGTTTATGCAGAAGGACAATCCATGAGAGAATTCAACCCAGGTTTCTCACCGGCCATGATCTCACGGAGCTACATCTCCTTCTTAAATGGAGTGGCGTTAACTCTCGGAGAAGATATTGTTCATCATCCGGAATGGGAAAACCTGAAGGCACACGCCTATTATTTGTTTGCCCCCGTGCAACACAGCAAGAACTAACACTGGAGGAAATAAAATGAATCAACAACAACCGTCGATCGAACTCGATTCGACATTTAAAGATCGCATTAAAAAACATAAGAAACTATTATGGAGCCTGGCGATTGCACTCGTACTTATCTTAAGTGTTGTGTTCTTCATATCTTATAAAGTCGTAGACATCCTCTTACACCATCCAAGAGATACGAATGTCAGCTATGAATTGAACATGGATAGAACGCCCTATGAGGTCGTTGAGTTCAAAAGTTTAAAAAGTGATAATACGATAAGAGGTACCTTCTTCCCGGCGAACATTTCTTCAGGCAAAGCAAGTAACAAAACGCTTATTGTCGTGCATGGATATACAAGTAATCGTCTCGTCAAGGGACGTACGCCAAAATTGGCAGAGCATTTTATCCCGAAAGGTTATAATATATTGGCCTTTGATCTCAGTGCACAAGGTAAATCCGATGGCGAGATGATCACACTCGGTCTGCGTGAGAAATATGACCTGCTTGCAGCTGTTGATTATTTGAAATCCAGAGGCGAGGCAGGCGAGCATATTGGGGTCATTGGCTTCTCTATGGGTGCTGCGACATCCCTGCTAGCTACAAGTGAAAGTGATGATATTGAGGCTGTCGTGGCGGATAGTCCGTTTCGTAATGCCGGTTTATTTTTAAGAGAGGGTCTGCCTGTATTCTCCGGTTTACCAGCATTCCCATTCGGTTATACCTCCACATGGATGGCTAATTGGGCCTTCGACGTTGATCTTGATTCTGTGTCGCCTATGGATGCAGTGAAGAAGATGCAAAATAAACCGGTTATGCTCATTCACGGTACTGGAGATCAACAGATCAGTTATACAAATTCAGAAAAGATCTTTGAGAACTTGAAGGATAACCCGAATGCAGAGGTATGGTATCCAGCAAATACCGAACACATTGATTCTATCAATCATTATCCAACGGAGTATTTTGCAAGAGTGGACCGTTTTATGGATAAGTATGTAGGAAAATAATTTAATCTGTTAAAGTCAGCAGTATAATCAAAATCATCTTTTCTAAGAAACAACATAGATATGCTTATCAAAAAAGGTACAGACATCTCAACAATGTGAGATCATCTGTACCTTGTTTTTACTTAGCCTCTTTAAGCTGATTTGTTATTCATCTTGCGGAATCGAATCAAAGACCAGATCGTCAGCAATGCAAGTACACCGAGACAGATGCTAATACTGAACCGGTTGCCTTCATCAAACACAAACATCAGAGCAATGACGCTCAGGATCAAGACAACCGCCCCGGTGATATAAGGGAATCCCCATACCTTGAATGTAGGCTGAACCGGATACTTTTTACGTAATTTCAGCTGAGAAGCAGCGATGCAGATCCAGACCAGAATCACGACAAATCCCGGAACAGCAAGCAACACTCTAAACAGCTGATCTTGGGCAAACAGTCCTAACAAGGAACCTGCCAGCAGAACAACGGTACACACCAGCAACGTATTAATCGGGCTACCGTTGCGGTTGGTTTTGGCGAGTGCTTTAGGCGCCTCCCCGCCGACGGCCATAGAATGCATCATGCGGGATGCCCCGTAGATACCCGAGTTCGCTGCGGACAGCACCGCCGTCACCAATATAAAGTTCATAATATGTGCAGCACCCGGCAGGCCAGTTGATGCCAGTACCTGTACAAACGGGCTGCTTTCCGGCCCAATCTCGTTCCAAGGAATCAGACCACAGATAATCAGAATCGGCAACGTGAAGAACAAAATGATTCTGAACATGAAATTGCCCACGATCTTGGGCATCACTTTCTCCGCATTTTCCGTTTCCGTCAAGGTCAGGCCGATCAGCTCCGATCCTCCATACGAGAACATAACCACAAGCAGTGCAGAGAAGATCGATGTCAATCCGTTCGGGAAGAACCCACCCGCCTGCGTGTAGTTTTGTAAATATGGTGTGTTGTCACTTGGAATAATACCAAAGATTAGCCCTGCCCCGAGCACGATAAAAATAATAATCATCGCAATTTTGATCCCGGCCAGCCAAAACTCAAACTCACCGAACACACCCACGCTGAGCAAATTCACCAATATAATAAATGCCGCACACGCCAGACTTAGCATCCATAGTGGTACGTCCGCGAACCAATATTGCAGGAAACTGCCCGCAGCAATAACCTCGATGACACATACCGATAACCACAAGAAGCAGTACATCCATCCCATAATAAACGAAACTCGGCTACCGAACGCTTCCTGTACAAAATCTTTCATATTTCTGTTCTTGTACACCGTAGCCATCTCTGCCATCGCAGCCATAACCACAAGCAACAACAGTCCGGCAAAAATGTACGTTACAATAACACCTGGGCCTGCAAGTCCAATCGTACCTGCACTGCCTTTAAAAATGCCTGTCCCAATAACACCACCCATCGCCATAAAGGTAATATGTCTGGGTTTTAATTTTTTCTGTAATGATTCTTCCGTCTGAGTCTGAGCCAATTGAAATCCTCCTGAGGTACAAAAACGTCTGTAATCCTTGTCTATTTTTGAGCAATATAAAGTCCAGTATACCCTATCCATGATGAAACAGCCCACCCAATCTGTATGGCCAATTCATCCCAAACTTATGACATGCCTATGATTTATACCCTTTAAGTGTACAAAGTAATCGGTAAGTTGCCCATGTTATCAAACTATACCCTATTCCATAAAGTAGCCATGCATCCAGATTGGCGGTAAACGTCCCCCAATCACTGGTGATATACAGCAAAGGCAGCAAAAGAGATATACCCAAAGCAATTGTCCTACTGCACCATTTCGAAGCATACCAGCACACACCCAGAATCACAGCCAATATGGGACACAATACGAATCCAACGAACAATGGGTTCATTCCTTCAAACCACCAGTAGAGCATTCTCCTGCACTCTCCATTCTTTGGTGCGTCACAGCGTTCAAACCCCGAATTTTAGTTTATCACTTTTTACGCTGTATGAACTGTATCAAATGTTTCATTTTTTCTTCAAATCCATAAACACTTCAACACATAAATAAACGTCAAAAGCCAGCCTCCCTATACTAGAGAGACTGGCTGTTTCCGTTTAGATTCATCATCTATAAGGTTATCCAATAACTTTGGTCATAAATGTACTATTCGGGTCTAAAATATAGTCCGCAAACGGCTCGCAATATGCAAAACCAAAGTCTTCATACAGCTTGCGTGCCGGGATAAAAGAATCCATTGAACCTGTCTCCAGACTGATACGCTGATATCCGCGAGACGTAGCCTCTTCAATAATGTGAGCCAAGATTCGGCGAGCTACCCCTTTACGCAAGTGGGCGGCAGCCGTACGCATCGATTTCAGTTCAGCATGCTCCGCGTTCAGTTCCTTGATCGCCCCGCAGCCGAGCAGTTCCTCTCCGTCCCATGCACACCAGAACGTAATCTCGGGTTTCTTCAGTCCATCCAGATTCAGTGCATGTATACTTTCCGGCGGCGAATCCGCTGCCATGCCCATCAAATGTTCCGCGATTAGCGCTTTTACCTGATCTCCATTCAAATCATCCACTCTTATTTCCATCGTTCCCACTCCTGCCGACATTTTGTAATTTATCTCTCTCCACGAAGCTGATCAATGATTATATATTACAACGATGTCAGGTTTCGTGACAACAGTCACTTCATGCTGGAAAACGATAAGAAAGTGGGTGGATTATATTATGATTGCTGATACGATACTGCTGTCATCTGGCATGGCTCACACGCAAACATGTAATACACACCTTCCCCATTCTCCTGAATCATCTCACCGTCCAACTGTCCGATAGCTTTCATCGTAGCAGAGCAGGCTGGACATACTGGATAATCTGCATCTTGCACCCAGCCGGGGTGACCCCCAACCTGTGATATAGAAGTTTCCATTGCCCACTCACTGCCATGATAAGGCTGACGTGGTTCCGACGCGATACGGAACCAACGTCGCTGTACCTGCTCCTGCGCCCCTCCTGACCATTCTCCCTCGCCAGCAAGGCTACCTACATCTAAGCTACTTGAGCTAACTCCCGAAACATCTACGCTCATCTCTTCTACATCAATTTCATCAAATCCGTCGGGCTTCACATTATACTTACTCCAGATCGGATTCCCTTCTGCATCCATTTCCATGTACACCACGCTGTAACTGCTGCATACCAAGCAGGTCTGCACATCAAGTTGTGGAGAGTTCCAGTGAACAGACCGAAGCGATGGATGTTTCACATGTAAATTCATTAAGCTGATAAATGAACTACCACACCATGGACAAAGCTTGGAACTTGGCACAAGTAAAGAAATCGGAGAACCATTCAGGTTCTCACTCTCGCCTGCCTCTACATCACTGTGTTCTGCTTCATACAATGAATAACTCGGAGTGATGAACAATTCTCTGCGTTGACCTTCTTCGGTTAACTCCCAACCCGCCTGCAACGTGTAACGCTCAGGTGCGACATACAGCTCGCTGGCCCACAGGGGCGGAGCCTGCCTCCACTGCAAGAACTGTTGTACAACCACTTCGTCACCGATATAAGCCAGCATGATCAGAAAGTGGTTACGATTCTCCCCATCGTTGTTCACCTGCTGAATCAGATGATCTCGCGTCTCGCCAGAGGCGCTTTTGAACAAAACCGCTGGATAAACAATCTCCCGCTCCAAAAGTTCAGGAATTTCCGACGTCAAGGGCAGATCATGATAACAAACAAGATACTGCAAAATATCCTTACCGCCGTCCTCGTCATCTGAGCGGATCAACTCCATTGCGTAACGCTTCATCTCATGTTGCTGCTCTGCTGTAAGGGACAGATACACTTGTTCCATGGAGTACATATACGGTACATATCGAATAAGTTCGTTATATGTCCGGGGTTCATGCATGATTTTCAGAATCTGCGCTACATCCGTAATGCCCTCATACAGATCGACGTCACGCCGATTCGCTTCAATATAACGCTGGTGTGCCTCCCGTTCCATCTCCTGCTTACAAGGCATACAATACCCACCTGTTTTAGCCGCTGTTGCTGGCAAAATCATATGGTCGCATCCTTCGCGTATACATGGAATACGTTCTGCCATGCTTCTGCCTCCTTCAACCTTTAGGAATGGTGTCCTAGCTGCTCCTTGGTGAACTCGTAAAACGCAAGCGCATCCTCACTGCTCGCAAATCCGGCCTGAGCTATTTTCTCACTGCCGCCTCCTTTGCCTTGGTACGCCCCGAGATTTCCTTTGAAAAACGGCCCGCACGCCCATTCCGGCGGCTGTCCGTTCTGTGCCAGCACAACCTTCGCCTCCGAGATGCTGGCAAACAGCACCAAACCTTCATGCTCTTCCGTAAGTTTGGTAGCCAGGCTTTGCATGTCCTTGAGTGATTTGTCCTCGAAAATCTGGGCAATAACCAGCCCTTCACGTGCCGCAAGCAGTTCTTCGGCGTAATAGGCATCATTCGTTGCTTTTAACGTGTTCAGCTCGCTTTGCAGATGTTTCTGCTCCTGTTCCATTTTCTCAATACGCTCCAGAAGCTCGTCCCGACTTGTCTTTAATTTGGTCGTAATGCCGTTCAACACCTGCTGAATTGCCGCGAATTCGTTCACAGCTCTCGTACCGCATTTGAAATAAATTCGTGTGTTACTCTTGATCTTCTCCGTTTTCAACAACTTAATGATGCCAATCTCGCCCGTTGCCGCCACATGTGTACCACCGCAAGCATTGTATTCCACACCCTCAATCTCCACGATGCGAATGTCCTCCGTCACCGTTGGTTGCTT
Source organism: Paenibacillus cucumis (ex Kampfer et al. 2016) (assembly GCF_019748695.1). Taxonomy (NCBI): domain Bacteria; kingdom Bacillati; phylum Bacillota; class Bacilli; order Caryophanales; family Paenibacillaceae; genus Paenibacillus; species Paenibacillus cucumis (ex Kampfer et al. 2016). The sequence goes on from NZ_JACLIC010000024.1 coordinate 187,481, forward strand.
CACTAAAGGCAGTCGCGCCGCCTCTTCCGCGGTAACCCAAGATGAGCGAACCGGAGCATTACGAACAATCTGCCGATTCACCTCTTGCTCGACTTCAGCCAGCTGTTCCAGGTCAAGCGTCTCTGTAGCTACATCAATCGTTGCATAGTCCGTACCCAGGTGAAAACTGAGTGTCATCGCATCTGTCAGTTTTAGTGTAATTGCCGATAACAAATGCTGGCCCGTATGCTGCTGCATGTGGTCAAATCTTCGCTCCCAATCCAGTTCACAGTGCACTTCATCCTGCTCCGGGAAACGTTCCAGCTTATGCCACACTTCACCGTCTTCCAAGTTCACATCCAGAACCGCAATGCCGCCAATCTGTCCCAGATCACACGATTGTCCGCCTCCATGCGGATAAAATGCCGTCTCGGCGAGCGTAACGTATACGCTATCTTCTTTCGTCACCCGATTGGTAATATGTGTATGCCACTCGCGCGTGTACGCAGCGTCATAGTAAATTTTTTGAGTCATTGAATGGATTCGTTCCCTTCTCGTTCAAGTAAGTTACAATACTCTCAGATTACACTATTTCCCATAGCTAAAGCCAATTTCGGTTAACTCTAATCACTTGTAGTATCACAAAAAAGACCGCTCTGTAAGCCATAGCCTACAGAGCGGTCTATATTCTATCCAACGTTTCATCTGAAAATGTTGGATATGTAGCCCTTTGATTACACCGGAACGGAGATGACAGACTAATGCTGGAGAAGCGGAGCGTTCGCCTTTATAACCCGATTTTCCCCTAAGGAAAAACTTCAATAAAATCGGGGGATAACAGCGATCGAAAGCATAGTCAGTCATCGGAGTGGTCAAGTGTAATCTAAGGCCACGCCATATCTTTTTTCACATTAAACCAAATTCCAGAAGAGAACGGTATTCGCCACAGTCACCATCGTAAACAGCAACGTATTCACAAATGCCGCGAGCCATACATTGTTCGTTTTCTCAAACAATTTGCGTGCGTATACGGCAGCGATGATCAGACATGGCACCAGTGCGAACAACAGAATGCCGTTCAGTGCTTGAGTTGGATACAGCGCCACACCTGTCATAAAGTCTTTTCCATACTGTGCCAGCATCCACAATACCAATCCGCCAACATTCAGTACAATCGCAAGGAACATACCACCGCGTTTGCCGCGCGTATTGGCGTTCAGTGCAACGGCACTCACAAAGTAATAGATCAGGAACAGTGGTGCATAACGCAGTGCAGTAACGAAATGTGCCTGTTCAAACGTACGTACCGCAAATGTCCAGATCCGGAAGTCCGTTCCGAAGATCGCCTGTACCGCGAACAGTAGTGCATAGCCGATTACAATAGCCAGTACAGCTGTTACAAGGCTGGCAATGATGGTTCCGATATTCAAGCTAATTCCGTAATCACTGAAACGAGTGCCTGCATCCTTTTTGGAGAAATAGTGGAATGCAAAGGTCACCAGAATCATAATCAACGCCGATACCAACGCCCAGTATACGATCTGGTTCGTCGTTGGTTCATTGAAGTATGTGCCTGTAACGACAATTTTGCTCGCATAGTTAAACACAACCCACATGACCAGAGATACAATGGCCAGCAGCACGCTGCCTACGCCGATATTTTTCATCCGGCGGCTTGCCGCATAATCATTCTTTTTGCTTCCAGCCAAGATAAATCCAATGACTGCACCAAGCACACTTACGATCAACAAGATCAGAGCAATGACACGCAATACATTCAATCCGTCTGCCGATTTATCCATTAGCGTTGGGAAAAGAATGGCCGGGATCAGCGTGCTGAACGCAATCGCGAGCCAGTAGATCGTTTTTTGCTTGCCACTTACGGCAGCGGAAACTGTTGCGATCTCGTTGCTAACCGCTTTACGAAGCAATGGCAGTCTGAGTAACAACGTAATCAACGGTACAATCATCAGGAAGAAGCCAATCAAGGCTACAAAGTTAAAAGCTTCTTTCGCCCACCAGATCTGATTTCCCGATCCCAGATTCACATTGGTCTGGTTCGGTGACGTTACCCCATTGAAAGCATGCGCGTAAAAGTCGATCAGATGTCCCGTCGTTGTTGGCGAGAAATGGTTCCACGGGTGAGTCTGATTCGGTGTGAACATGATGTGTTCGCCCGTTTGCGAAGGCCGAACCACTTTGCCATCAACCATCAAGTCACCGGAATTAACTTCCGTGAATTTGTCCGTTTCCGCTCTAGGTGCATCTGCCGCGAGTCCGAGGAATGCTTTACCCGAGATGGTTGCGGCAAAATCCTTACGCATTACAGTACCTTTGATTTCTTTTTCAGCGGCTGTCTTCTCTTCGTCGGATTTATTGAAGAAAAACTCGTCATACTTACCCGCAATCATACCCACTGTACGGCTACCAAAAGCAGCTTGCAGCTGATCCTGCGGAGCTACGGCAGCAGCATACGAATAATCTGCGCCTACAGAAATCCCTGTATAGATCATGCGGTGTCCTGTTTGCAATGAAGTCATCTCGTCCATGTACATGGAGAGCAATGTCGAGAATCCGCCCATGGAGTGACCGCTCACAGCAACATATGCGTTACCTTTATCATCTTTTTTGGTGAAATCCTGATCATAGATATATTTAGCCGCATCGAATTGAGAATAAATCCAGAACGTGCCGAACATATCTTTCACCGGAATAGGTGCACTCCAGCGGGAATCCCCATGATCATACATATCGAGTGCGAGCACGATGTAACCACGTCTCGACATCTCAATGGCAGGTGCATCCTGCATTTCTTTTGTGTTCAAATAACCATGCGTTGTAATGATAACCGGTCTTTTGTCATCAGCACCCGCACCTTTTGGCATGTACAGCAGACCCGATAACGTTCCGTGATCGGCCTGGAATTTGATCTCTTTAACCTTGACGGAATAGAAGGATGTGTTGAACATGCCGGCAAACAAGCTGCCGAAAATAACCAGAACGAGTGATAAAACCAGCAACCCCTGCGGTTTTTTCAAGAATGATGTGACTGTTCTCATTGGTTGGCTCCTTTAAGTAATATAAAATGCGATATAACTTGAACTCCATATATTTACACATGCACTTCGATGACAGAATAACCTTCCGATCGCTGTTATCCCCAGATTTTTTGATTCCCTTCTAAAAAGGGAAAATCCGGTGATAAAGGCGAAGCCTATGCTTCCGATGTAGCTTTCTTTCAGAAAGCTTTTAGCTTCGCTTCTTCAGGTTTTTTCTGTCCTCTCCGTTATTGTGTAATTTAATAGTTCAAATTATATAGATAAATAGATATCACTATGCATACGCTTCCCTCAAGGAAATGAGCGAAACAGCATGTCATAATGCAGTTAACAATACAAGCCAACAATAAACATAAATTTAATAATTCAAATTCGATGTAAATGAGTACATGTAAATATTGACTCACTATGGCCTAAAAAAGGCACACATAACGACGCCGGACTCCGGCGCCGTCACCTGTGTCAATTCGGTTCTGTATAGTTCTGTATAATCTATATCGTCATTCAAGCTATTTTAATGAATTCTATCTTACTTCAAAGACTCGGACAGTTCGGTGAAAATAACACCCAGCGCATACGCGCCAGCATCCGGATATCCCAGACTGCGGTCACCGACCGTACCTGCGCGTCCCATACGTGCTACGATATCTTCGGTTTTCTTCGCACCTTCAACCGCTGCGGCTGCACCTTTGGCAAACACAGCTTTGAAGTCATCGCCAGACTCTGCACTTTGCGTCCAGGCATCTGCGCATGGTACGAGTGCGTCGATCAATGTTTTATCCCCTACAACCGCTCCACGTCCGAAGGAACGCTCACCTGTTGATTGAATGCCTTGTACCGCTGCCTGCATCATTTCAGCAAAATCAGCGACATTCAAATGTTGCTTCTCACCTACCGCTTTGCCCGCTGCACGGAATGCCGAACCCCAGATTGGGCCGGATGCTCCGCCGCAATACTCCATGATGACGAGAGAGCATGCATCGAGGAATGAACCGATATCTTTTTTCTCTTCGTTAACGATGTGGTTCCACTCGCGCTTCAATTGACGGAAACCTTTGGCTACACTCATTCCGAAATCACCGTCACCGGCATGGGAATCCAGTTCACAGAACGGCACTTCGTTCTTGATGATGATCTCACCCATTTTATCGATCAGGTAAACCATGTTATCCAGTGAAAACTGATTATTTTCAACAACAGCTGCTGATGCATCCGTCTGCACTTCATAGGATACCTGAACATCCTCAGTCACAACTGCTTCGAGCGCTTCAGAATAAGAAACTTGCGCCACTGGAGGGCCGGATACTTTAAATGCAGGCGTGTCGCTTTCCTTGAACAACAACGTTTTCAGCTCATCATCCAGCTTCAGAAGCGTCACCGATGCACCCGCCATGTCAATACTGGTCATGTAGTTGCCTACAAATGTCGTCGCTACGTTAAGACCTGCATGTCCTGCAAGCTCACGTTGCACCGAGTTGTTGAGCAGGTACAGCTCTTGCAGAGGTGTTGCACCAAAACCGTTCACAAGCACAGCGATCTCGGCAGACGCATCCTGATCCAGCTTCATATCTTTGAGCAATGCGGACACCATACGTCCTGCAAGCTCATCTGCAGAAACAATTTTTTCACGACGAATACCCGGCTCACCATGGATACCTACCCCGAACTCCATCTCGTCTTCCGCGATTTCGAAAGTTGGTGTTCCCTTGGCAGGAACCGTACAAGACGTGAATCCAAAACCGATACTGCGCACGTTCTGCGCCGCTTTCTCGGCAACAGCCTTCACTTCTTCCAGGCTACGTCCTTCTTCTGCTGCTGCGCCGGCAATTTTATGAACCAGAACCGTTCCAGCCACACCGCGGCGTCCTACCGTATACAAGCTGTCTTGCACAGCAATGTCATCTTCCACACGTACATATTGCACGTTGATGCCATCTTCTTCAGCCAGATGTGCTGCGTTTTTGAAGTTCATCATGTCGCCGCTGTAGTTTTTGATGATAAGCAGTGTACCTTTATTGCTTGCCGTTGCTTTGATCGCTTGATATACCTGGATTTGGGAAGGGGATGCGAATACATCTCCGCACACCGCTGCATCCAGCATACCTTTACCGACATAACCAGCATGTGCTGGCTCGTGACCGCTACCGCCGCCGCTAATCAGGCTGACTTTATCCGCCTGAATCTCTCTGCGTTTAATCACTTTATATTTTTTCAGGAACTCTAGCTCCGGGTGCGCAAGCGCAATCCCGTTGCACATTTCCATGACAACATGTTCAGCTTGGTTGATGATTTTTTTCATTTATTTTGCCTCCTGGCGTGCTTTGTACTCCCGTCCGATTCGGTCAGCTGCTGCAATCGCTGCGGCTACTTCAGGAACAGTAATCGGGAATGGCATCGCGTGGATAGATTCCTCTGGAATGCACGCAATCTCTGCTACTTTCAACAATTCTTCTTGTGTAATGGTTTCTACGCCGATATCTGCCAGACTTACAGGCAATCCCACGGAAAGACAGAAATCCATCACTTGGTGTAATTCTTCGGTCGGTGCATTTTCAAGAACGAGCTGTGCAATCGTACCGAAGGACACTTTTTCACCGTGGAAATAGTGGTGTGTGCCTTCCAGAACCGTCAGACCATTGTGGATCGCGTGAGCTGCAGCCAAACCGCCGCTTTCGAATCCAAGACCGGACAGCAAGATGTTCGTTTCTACGATGTTTTCCAGGGCTTGAGTTACCACATTGCTGTCACTCGCTACTTTTGCTTTAGCGCCGTCCGTCAGCAACATTTCGTAACACAATTTAGCAAGTGCCAGTGCTGCATTCGTTCCTACAGCAGAAGGTGTGTACCCTTCACGGGAACCCATTGGCAGACTTGCATTCACACGGGAGTAAGATTTTGCTGTTGCTCTTGCCTCGAAATAAGTTGACAACGCATCTCCCATACCGGATACGAGGAAACGTGTTGGTGCATTCGCAATAACCGTTGTATCTACCAGCACCACGCTTGGGCTTTGTTTGAAGTATGCATAATCGTCAAAAGAACCTTCTGGTGTGTACAATACTGCCGAGTGGCTTGTCGGTGCGTCTGTTGCTGCAATCGTTGGGCAGATGATTAATGCATCACCTTCAGCAACACATTTTGCGGCATCAATGGCTTTACCACCACCGAGACCGATCGTGCACGTACAGCCTTTTTCTTTCGCAATTTCTTGCAAACGAGCAACTTCCTCACGTGAACATTCGCCTCTAAAACCGCTTTCAACAAACGTGATATTGAATTTTTCTGCTGTTGCATCCAGCTTGGCTTTAACACGCTGTACATCGTCCGGGTGTGCGATCAGCAATGCAGAATCTCCGAAGGATTTTACGAAATAACCCAGGTTCAACAATTCGTCTTCGCCTTGCACGTACTTGGTTGGGCTGATAAATGCTTTTCTCATAATATGATATGCCTCCTAAAAGTAGATTCGATAGAATGTTTTGCGCAGCAACGCTTGTCCTTCTTGACTTGAATTCAGAGGTTAAGGTGCCTCGCTCCGTGTTACATCAAATTTTAATTGTTGCAATTGACCTAAATATAACGCAGAAACAAGAGGTTTACAGTGGACTTTGATAACAAATTATTATAATTTGCAATCGTAATTTTTTGCTTTTTCGCATAATCGTGGTATGTTATTGTCATGAGATGGTTGAATTTTGACCTCCCATGTTCCATTACCCGTCCTGTTCACGTCTTAATATGTACAACTTTCAACTTTTTAACGACTCTCCAATCGATGAATTCGGTCTGCCACGGAGGTTTTTCACATGATTAAAGAATATCTGCACATCAATAAAATACTGGATCTGGACAAGTGGAAGCGCCTTCAGGATTCCCTTGCCACCGTTACCAAACTTGCCATTCTCACCGTTGATTATAAAGGCATACCCGTGACCAGCCACAGCAGCTGTCAAGCATTCTGCCAGAACGTTCGCAAAGATCCTGAGCTTCTTCCCTACTGCCAAAAATGTGATTCTCGCGGCGGTTTGGAAGCTGTCCGCCTTAACGAACCTTACGTTTATCTATGTCATTTCAATATCATTGATATTGCGATTCCGATTACGATTGACGGAAAATATATTGGCGCGGTCATGGCCGGACAAGTCAAACTGGCTGACCCCGAGAAGGGAAGCGATCTGGAGCAGATCGTGACGTCCAAAAACGTACCGATGCATGATGCGAAAATGAAGGAGTTGCAGGCAGATTACGATCAATTACCCGTCATGACGTATGAGGAGATCGTGAAGATTTCCAATATGTTATCCCTGCTCTGCAACTATATTGTAGAGGAAGCCTTAAACAAAAACTTGCTGGTGGAGATGTTTGAGAAAGCTTCAGGCAATCAGGAGTCCGTCAACTTGTCCACCATCCTGCCGGGTTACTCGATCCGTAACATCGAGTCGATCAAAAAGGAAATGACCAATGCCATTGCGGACGCTTATCTCAAAAATAGTCCAAGTGATACGGAGAGTCTCAATCCGGTAATCCAGCCTGCTTTTGAATATATCCATAGCCACAAGAGCGAACAAGTGTCTCTTAAACAAGCAGCCGATCTGTGCCACCTGAGTCCAAGTTATTTCAGTAGACTGTTTGCCAAGGAGACGGGTGAAAACTTCACCACCTATCTCGCCAAGCTCAAAATCAAGTGGGCCAAGCAACTGCTGGAGGTCACAGACATGCCCGTTTCACAGATCAGCGATGAGCTGGGATTTAATGAATCGGGGTATTTTATTAAAATATTTAAAAAGTTCGAGGAAATCACACCTGCCCTCTATCGTAAATATATTCAGGAGAGCTGATTAACCTGTGATATGTTTTTCATATCAATCATGCGCTTAATAGATATTTCACCTAATTATCTGCACTTGCTACAATGGAGTCCAGATGAGTAAGGAGGCATGACAAATGGAATATCGCAAATTGGGAAACAGCGGTTTAACCGTCAGTGAGATTTCGCTGGGCAACTGGATTACACATGGATCACAAGTTGATGATCCAACAGCACAAGCTTGTGTCCAAGCTGCATTGGAGGCAGGTATTACGACATTTGATACGGCAGACGTATATTCGGATACCAAGGCGGAAACTGTGTTGGGACAGGCTCTCAAGGGAGTACCAAGAGAGAGTATTGAACTATGCACCAAAGTCTGTCATCCAACCGGCCCAGGTCACAATAACAGAGGACTTTCCCGCAAACATATTATGGAAGCCTGCAGTGCTTCATTACAACGATTGCAAACAGATTATATCGATGTCTATTACGCTCACCGCTATGATACACACACTCCACTGGAAGAGACATTCCTTGCGTTTGCTGATCTTGTTCGTCAAGGCAAGGTTCATTATATTGGGGTTAGTGAATGGACAGCTGCTCAGATTGAGCAAGGCTCCGCACTAGCTAAAGAGTTGCGTGTACCTTTCATCGCAAGTCAGCCGCAGTATTCGATGTTATGGCGTGTAATTGAGCAAGAAGTTGTGCCCGCAAGTGTACAGGCAGGTCTGGGACAGATTACATGGTCTCCACTCGCTCAAGGCATACTATCGGGTAAATACCTTCCGTATGAAGCAGTGCCACCCGGATCACGAGCAGCAGCCCAAGCAGGGAAACCCTTCTTCAACAAGCTCGCCGGTCGTTGGTTACACGATGATGTGCTGACTGCTGTACAACAGCTTCTTCCTCTAGCGAAGGAACTAGGTCTGACTCTTCCTCAACTCGCTGTTGCCTGGGTTCTTCATCATCCCTACGTCAGCTCAGTGATTATTGGGGCATCCGGGCCAGAACAAGTACTGGAAAATGTGAAAGCTTCCGGTGTGAAACTGGATCAGGATATCCTCACTCGAATTGATGAAATATTAGGAAAATGGATTGAGAGAAATCCTGTCCTGACGGGTTAATATAGTTTAGTCGCTCTTGTCCATGTGTATAAAACGGGTGACCACACCCTGATTCATGTCCGTCCGCCATGCCATGTATAAGGGCACGGAGGGCGGTTTTTCTATTAAAGGTAAAAATACCACACCTCTGCGCTGAAACACCTCCACCGAAGAAGGAACAATGGAAACTCCCATGCCTGCAGCAACGAGGTTCACAATCGTATACATCTGGATTGCTTCCTGCGTAATTCGCGGTTCTACCCCATGCTCCCTGCAATACTCCCGAACGAGACGATGAAATGGTGAGCCCAAATGGCTAGGGAACAAAATAAAATCCTCTTCCGCCAAGTCAGTAATCGACACTTGAATCTGCTCTGCCAAAGGGTGATCGTCTGGAACCACCACCATTAACGTTTCTTCCTGGAAGATCCGGAAAGACACATTTGGCGTATGCTCCTGATATCGTAAAAATCCAATATGGATCTGTCCATCTTGCAGTGCCTGCAGCTGTTCAGAAGATGTCATCTCACGCAGTGTAATTTCGATCTGTGGGTACGCTGCTCGAAATCGCCTTAGCATATCGACCATCATACTGCCTGAAGCCGAATCCACAAAAGCTACCGTTATATGACCAACGATGCCTTGGTCAACCTTCTGTGTGAGATAGATAGATCGTTCAAGCTGAGCCAAAATTAGTCTTGCCTGATCTAGAAATACGGCTCCCGCAGGTGTTAGCCTAACCATCTTTTTCGTACGTTCCAACAGCTTAACACCTAGTTCTTCTTCTAGATTTTGGATCTGTTGACTCAGCGGCGGCTGAGTCATATTTAATCTTTCGGCCGCACGATGGAAATGAAGTTCCTCCGCCACGGCGATAAAGTAGTGTAACTTTCGAATATCCATTACACCTGATACACCTCCCCTCTCCCCGTTACTTCATCTGCTCCTCCACCCAGATGGCAGACTCGGCATGCATCGTCATGAGTGCACAAAAATCAGACTCGATCTCTACTAAAGGAATATCGTCTCCACAATCATGTACGAGCATTAGCACTTTGCCAGAGGATTCATCCAGAACGGCTATGCTACCCTCACCAAATCCGCCGATTGGAAAAAGCTTCAGCCCGCCAGGCAGGTCGTATTCCTTCTCGTACTCTCGATATGCATCCAGAAACTCGGGATACGCCCAGTCTAGCTCTTTGACTGAATACAAAGCGGGGTCACCAAAGTTGCACGCCCCTAATTCTAGTAGCAGCGCACGGTACGCCGCAGGCAGCTTCACTTGGTACTTTTGCTCAAAATTCTCGATGTCCTGCTCGGTTTCAGGTTTACTGCCACTCCCCATCGATGTTCCATATGCCTGCACCAACAAATCCCGAATCGGGTCTAGCTCTACGAATTTCATCTGTTTTGCAACTCTCCGTCCAGCCAAGTTAGTGCATCTCGTAGCTTCTCCTGCGGCACCGTATCGTATCGATCCCCTGTCGACATTTCGAATGAGCAGCTGTTGCCTCCGGTTTTGTTCAGATAAGATGTAATCGCGATCTCAAACTTCTGCACCATCTGCACGAGCAAGGGTTCAACCTCGGAAGCTGCGAGTGTAAAGTGTACGTGAAACATATTGGATACAGGAGTTTCAGGGATCGTGTGAATCCCGTGGCATGCATTGAACAGCGAGGCAAGTTCCTTGGCCTGCTCGTAATAATGTCCCATTTTGCCAACACGTTCGTTGTAATAATACTTGGAGCTGAGAATATACGGATACAGTCCGATCAGATCGCCGCCATGCCGCCGTTTCCACACCTTGGATTCCTGCATGATGTCCGTATCCCCAGCAAGAATAGCTCCTGCAATGCCGCCAATACCTTTGTAAAAAGAGATGTATACACTATCAAACAAACCGCAGATCTCCGCTGGTGTTTTCTCGTAATAAGGCGTGATCTCAAACAGGCGCGCTCCGTCCAGATGTAACTTGATCCCGTGCTCACGGCAGTATGCCGAGATCGCCTCCAGTTCCTCATAAGCCGGCAATTGCCCACCTATCTCTCGCTGTGGTAACTCAAGTAACAAACAGGCGTATTTCTCCTTAATTGCTTTCACATCGCTGAGAGTAATCAATCGATCCGCTTTGCCAAGCAAAATGCTTTCGATCTGATGCAGCTCCTTTAGCCCATCTTCTTCATGAATCTCCAGGTGAGACAGCGGATGATACGCCACTCGCTTGATACCTGCCCGGTCACACCAGATGCGAAGTGCAATCTGCTGCGCCATCGTGCCGCTTGGGAAAAACACCGCCGATTCCTTCCCTAGCACATCTGCCATCTCCTGTTGAAACTCATCAATGATTGAGCCATTCCCGTAGTGGTCACTGAACGTTTCTCCATCCACCTGTTCCAGCGCTTCCTGCAGCACTTTCACTTTGCGACTGCCGTGCCCGCCTACAATGTACGCCGCCTGACCGAATGCGTCGGCAAGTGTTAATTTGTTATTAACCAAAATCAACCTCTCCTTTACTGTTCCGGTATCGTCATAATCTCCACTAGAGCCTGGAGCGCGTTAGAACGATGTTCACCATGAGCATAAACAAATCCTACTTCCAGACGAGAATACGGGTCAGGCAATGATACGAGGTGTACCTCATCTCTCGATGCCGCTTGAACCACCGAAGAACGGGGTAACAAGGATACGCCTAAGCCGGAAGAAACCCCATGGATAATGGTATCGAGTGTCCCATATTCCATGACATTTAATGAATCAACCCCTTGGGTTTTCAAAAAATCCTCCGCCTGAGCTCTGTGCGTGCATCCAACCTCAAAAAATAACATCGGCTTGCTGAGCAGTGTTGACATGTCATGTTCGCCCGGTTTAACGATGAGCACCAGTTCATCGTCATACATTTTTATATAATTCAGCTTCTCATGTTTGACCGGGCCATACACCAAAGCGCCATGTAATTCATGGGCTATAACCTTCTGATTCAGCTCGTGTGTACCACCAGTGACAAGGGAATAACGTACCTTCGGATAACATGCGCAGTACTCGGCCAAAAGCGGTGTCAGAAAACGAGAAGCCGCAGTCTCAATCGAACCCAAACGAAGATTTCCTGTCGGTGGACTTCCTTCCTGTGCGGCCTGCTCTGCTTCATCTAATAATTCCAGTATTCGATCTGCGTATCCCAGCAGGTTCTCCCCCGCTGGAGTGAGCAGCATGCCACGATTAGAGCGATGAAACAACGGCACTTGAAGCTGATCTTCCAATTGTTTGATTCGTGTGGTCACGTTGGACTGAACATAATTAAGTGCGGTGGCGGCTTTAGTGATACTGCCTTCGCGGGCAACCGCCTGGAATATTTTCAAATCCCCTGCATCCATTTTCTTCTCACCTGCTTGTCTTTATATCAGAGCATTCCGCTCTATTGAGATGTCGTACATCAGGCTAAACGCTCTTCATTTCTTCACGTATTCTTATCTATCATTATTCCTGATACTGACCTTCATTTCTGTTTATTTTACGTGTTTCCATCTCGCCTGTACAATGACTCCGTAATGAGTCGTCCATCTACTCTATAAGAGCACAAAGAACGATGACAGAGTAACTATATTATACAGGGAGGTAACATCCATGAACGTATCCAAAACGATGAATGCAATCATCCATTCAGGTCATCGCGGCCTTGAAGGTCTTCAATATTCAACCTGTCCAACACCTGAAGCAGGCCTCGGACAAGTCGTTGTAGAGCTGCGCGCTGCTGGACTGAATCACCGGGATCTCTTCATTATGTCAGATCGTACGCCTCAAGACACTCCGCTTATTCCCGGATCGGACGGGGCGGGCATTGTAGTAGAAGTTGGCGAAGACGTAAAGCATATCTCCATAGGCCAAGAAGTCATCATTCACCCGACGCTCGGCTGGGAGCATACCGCAGAAGTACCTGTCGTTCCAGGTATAGTCGGCGGCCCTTCGCATGGAACACTAGCGCAATATATTACACTGCCTGCCAGCAATGTGTTGCCCAAACCTGAACATCTCTCCTGGCTTGAAGCTGGTGTATTGTCTCTTTCTGCACTGACGGCGTATCGTGCGCTGTTCACTCGCGGGGGGCTGAAAGCAGCCGAACATCTTCTGATTCCCGGAATCGGAGGTGGTGTCGCAACGTATGCTCTTCTTATGGCTTTAGCTGCGGGAGCAAAGGTCACCGTAACATCTAGAAGTGAGGTTAAACGAGCTGAGGCATTACGTCTCGGGGCTCATCAAGCTTTGGACAGTCATGCGGATTGGAATGACACGATGAATTCTGATGAGCCTGTAGACATCATTCTGGACAGTATTGGACAAATGATGTTCCCCAAATACGAAAGTGTCATCCGACCTGGCGGACGAATCGTCATGTTTGGCGCAAGTTCAGGCGATGACTTACATCTGCCGATTCGTTCGATCTTTTTTCCGCAGATCAGCTTGATCGGTACTTCTATGGGCAGCCGTGAGGAGTTTGTACAGATGCTGGATTGGGTAGATAAACATAAGATCCGCCCTGTAATAGACAGCATCTATCCACTGCAAAATACGGCACAGGCGTTTGAACGCATGGAAAAAGGCGAGCAGTTCGGCAATATCGCGATTACGATGCACTAAACAACGACCTTTTTACCATGAACTTTCCCCTTATCAATGATAGACTAATGCTTAGACATGGTCATCAGATAGGGGGATTTGTCTTTGACTCGTTTTCTAAAACGTCATATGAAACGAGCTATCCTTTTGCTGATTGTATTTTTGCTTGCTGCTCAGATCCCTGTGATGAAGGAATTGCTGGCTAGAGGAGCTACAACATTATACGCAGCTGTCAAGTATCCAGATCAAACGATCACATTTGAACACTTTGAATATGAGCCGCACTTTGGGGACTATATCATTTCCTATAAGACTCAAAAGTCAGATGCGCTACATCTCACATTAGCACCAAAAATGCTACCCATTTTCGTAAAATATGATCCATGGAGTGAGCCTATATTAGACTAAACGGGCCTGCACCACCTCATGCATTTAATCCATTTCAATATTCAGGAGGTACTAGCAATGTCCAATCAAGAACATCTCGTCCTATTAGTTCGCAAAATCATGAACGCGGAAGGAACGGAGCAAGAATTGGATGATATGCTGACAGAAGTGCAGAAGGCTCTTCCTTATGCGGAGGTCAGTAATCTGATTTTCTGGGATGAACGTGAGTTAACTGCGGAGCAGATTGTAGAAGAAGCACTTCAAGCTCGCCCAATACAGCTCCCGTCCCAATCTTGAACTTATTCAGGAGGTGAATGATATACATGTCTAATGAAGATAAAGAAATACATTATGCAATTGGAGCTCATCATTTCGATTCAGCGACTTCAGAGGAAAAACAGGAAGCGCTTCGTCAGATCATCGAATTACATGATGCAGAAATAACTCGGCAAGTCCTTGCTCTTGGTATGAATACACAGGAGGAAGATCTGGTGCGTATTGAAGCTTGGCGAGCCCTCGGTATGGCGGGAACTTCTCCACTTCTTACTGAAATTCTTGAAGCAGCAGGACAACTGGTACGTAATCCGGAAGAAGACGAAGATGTTCAGATTTATGCTTTAATGGCGTTAGCCCTGCTCCCCGTTACCGAGGCTGAAATTGGGCTGGCTCTGGATGTCATTCAGTCAGATGCCTACATATTGGTGCAGAGTGCCGCTTTCGATATTGTAAAAGCAAACAAACACCGGCCTCATGCTGTGCTGGCGCTGGAATCACTGCAAACGCATCCTGAGTTCGGTACTTCGGCAGCACGGGAACTTCAATCTATCTCGGGACGTGATCATTAATGAGTTCGAACGATAAACAGCAGTCACCAGAACAAGCCGGTGAACATTTAACAGAGGAAACGACTCAGGCGGTACATCTTACTCAAGGCGAGATTCATGCCATTCAGAAGGCACTTCTTTTTCTCAAGTTCGAATGTGAAGAGACCTCCTCTTTGTTGTATGCAGGCAGTCCCTTAATCAATAGTGCTCTTAGCAAACTGAGAGAGGCAGACATTCACGGCGATTTTTCCAAACAGTTTCACTCTCGCCCTAGTCCCCATGCAGAAGGCTTTATGCGCGATAAGCTGGAGCGCTCTTATAGCGAAGAGCATGTTCCACATGAACGGACAGAAGCGCAGCTGAATGACATCTGGCAGAGTTGCATGTTCCCCTTTCCTGCAACCTCCTACAAACAAGATTCTGATCCTAAATAATTTAAAGTTCTCCCCCTGCGGAAGGGCACGCCAGCCCACGGCTTTCTCGGGCGATCTAATAATGTATAGTTTAAATTCTTTCATTTCGGTCCACTATTGAAGCAAATTACAGGTATAATGTAGAAAAGTTAGGGCGTGTCTGAAAACGCTGAAGGAAGCAGATTTTGCTGATTTTTTGTTCCAAGCCAGGAAGTTTATCGCAGGCGTGCCGGGGCACGTCAAGGGAAAGTGACGCAGCAGGGGGCTAAAAGGCGGTAAAAGATGCACTTCAGCGGATTTCAAGACACGCCCCAGTTGATCCATTACATACAGGAGGGGAATTATGGAAACGGAAGGTTTACGGGGCGTCGAGCAGCTTGCTCTGAAGAAACACAAAATTTACAAGCAAAGTTTGTTGCGATACCTGTCACGCTCCATGCTGGCCAGCATGTTCATCGGCTTCGGGGTCATCGTAGCTTTTAAGACGGGCAATTTCTTCTATATGGAGAATTCCCCGTTCACATACCCTATGGCAGCCATTACGTTCGGTGCGGCAATTATTCTGATTGCCTATGGCGGCGGTGACTTGTTTACAGGCAATACGTTCTATTACACCTATGCGGCTTTACGCAAAAAACTGCGCTGGTTTGAAGTGGTTAAACTGTGGATTGCGAGCTACAGTGGAAACTTGATGGGCGCGGCGGTATTTGCCCTGTTGATTTATCTTACGGGACTATTCGATTCGGCACAGGTGAACGGTTTCCTACTCAGTGTAGTCGAGCACAAAATGGAAGCTCCAGCGATGCAGCTCTTTTTCCGCGGAATCCTCTGTAACTGGCTCGTGTGTCTGGCGTTCTTTGTGCCGATGTTCATGAAAGAGAATGGCGCCAAAATGTTTGCCATGATGCTTTTTGTATTTTGTTTCTTCATCTCGGGATATGAGCACAGCATTGCGAATATGTGTACGTTTGCGATTGCGCTTGTGTTAAACCACCCGGGCACGATCTCATTCGGTGGTGTGATTCACAACCTGGTGCCTGTGACGCTCGGTAATCTGGTAGGAGGCGTGTTGCTGATGGGCTTCATGTATTATGCGGTGAACAAACCTTTCCTGGACGATGAAGAGGCACATTAATTTTTTTGAAAAATAGCCCCCTTCCTTCCCGGCCTAATGACCACGGTTCACCAGTAAGGAAAACATAGAACCCCGTTAGCGTCTCCCATACAGGAGTCACCGCCGGGGTTTTTATCTTTACCTAGAGAAGCATCTTAAACCGTTCTCACTTAAGCCTGACAGATGATTTCTCCTAATCAAGCTCCTGTTCGTTTCATCTCCAGATGAAGCAACGGAAAAGGATTACCTGAACTGTCCAGTTCGGATCGTCCTGTCTGTACAAATCCCATCTTCGCGTAAAACCGGGCTGCATCCTCATTCTGCTCATTCACATCTACTCTAAGCTCAGTGCCCTTCATTTTCATCGTTTGATGAACCAGAAATCGCCCAACGCCTTGTCCCTGAAAATCCTCGTCCACAAACAACATCTCAATAAAGCTATTGTCCAGACCGATGAAGCCAATCGGCTCTTGCTCGGTATCCAGCACTTCCCAGACCTCGACTTGTTTGAATTCCAAAGCTTCACCGACCATCTTTTTATAAAACAGAATGTGATGCTCCTCCAGAAATGTATGTGTCGCTCGAACAGCACGCTCCCAGATGGCTACTAACTTGGCGTGATCCTGCTCCCGATAAGGTACCATTAACATGTCTTATGCACTCTCCTCTGCTGAAAACATAATGTAGCGCAGAATCCCATCCGTACTTACTCATGTACCATTCGTATGTACCTTGATTCCTGCGTATATCTTAACATATTCTGTCATCCTCAACATCTGCAAACAACAGCATTATATAGCCAATCCAATCCATAGATTACACCGCTTCTTTTCTCATTAAAAAATGGTATGACCAATAGACCGCCCCAAGTGAGACGGTCTATTGTCATTCCGGTATATTAATGCTACACATATATTTTTATTGCTGAAGCTGTGCGAGAATCTGCGGATCTTTGATTTTCTTGTCCTCAGCCAGCAGTACGATTTTGGACAAAATCTCGGCGGTTCTTGGATCTTCATCCAGGAATGGCAGGAAGATTCTTCCCCGGTGCTGGCTATGCACAGGCACGATATACATTGCACCAGTGGCCTGCTTGAAGACATTACCGCTTCCCAAATGAACGGCATATTCACCCAGTTCACCTTCGATTCGTGCATAATTGCCGTCCAAACGCACATTATCCAGCTTGAGCAAACGCAAAGACTCATTCACAATGACATGTCGCATCTCTATGGTCGTAAGACTTGCCTCTGGGTCCACACCGCCAACATGTGCGATGCTAACCACGAGATCAATATCACGCATGACCTCTGAGAAGAACACCTGTGGTACATCCTTCAATTCTACAGGTTTATACGTGCGACGATCGTAGAATTGAACGGTCTCCAGCGTAGGTGCCTCTGTATCTGCTGGAGAGAACCAGTCCGCCATCGCATAGAGATTAGCGATCAAGTTATGCTCATAACTCACCTTTTGCAATCCCTCTTCATAACTTACCGTCCATTGACGGTTTTTCAACAAACTTACCGTTTTATTCGGCTGAATCTGATATCCTGCGTAGCGACGAGAGACCGTACCTTGAGCAAGTTCATCTTCATTCGGCAGGTAAAGTTCGCGGAAAACCTGTTTAAACGGCTGACGCTCCTGACGAGTAAAGAGATCGCGCTGGAATTCACTCCACTTGCCGCTCTCATACAAATGTAGCGGATGTGCAATCAGCAACTGATCTTCTTCCTTCAAGGTATAGGCAACTCCCTCTGCGACCGGGGCTAGCAAACCACCGGATGCAACATCAAATCTTCCAAGCTGTTCACCTGACTTGAAAATCAACGTGTTCAACAACGGTCGAATAACCGGATTGTTCATCAGACTTGCAATCTCCTGACGTGTGAAGGCTGTGCCTGCGACCATGGAGCGCTCCAGTTCCTGTCTAGCCCGTCGATACTGATCGACCAGATCGGATTTTAGCTCCTTCAACTCTGCAATATATCCGTCCTTTTTGAGACGAGCAGGAACGGACTTCAGCACTTTGCCTTTACTAACAATAACGAGATCAGCCTGCCCCTCCTCATCAATGACGAGTTGAGCCGTCGTTTCGTCATCCAGTGCATGCGGTTCGAAATACGATTTCACCTCATCCAGCTTACGCGCTTCCATATCCCACATGAGACGTGTTACATCAGCATAACCCGCATTCCGCGCAAGGTTACCAAGCGCAATCTGTGAAGCTAATCCTTCACTCGCGCGCCGCTGCGCCCCGAACTGCTTGCTCTGCAACTGAAACTTCTGGATAAAGTCGTAACGCTCTCTTACATCCCGATCCCGTTCCTCTGCCAGCGGAATCAGACTATAGGTCAGTAAGTGATCCTTATTCCGCTTGTCTGCTACCGAATCATACATGTCCTTCAGACTGAGTTTGCCAAGCGCTGCATCTGCGAACAATTGTGATCTGCGATGGTTGGCTCCGCCCGAGATGTACTTCGCACAATCGTACAACAGGTTGAATCGCTCTTCTCCAACCTCAGCGTAAGCCTCTTCAAACCAGGCGATATCAAAGGCCCCATCATTAAAGTCCTGCGGCGTAATTGGGGAGTAATGCGCAACGATCGTCTCCTTCTCCGCACTGAATTGTTCATTAATGTGAGCATGGAAGTACCAAGCCGCACTACGAAGCCCTTTCCAGCCTAGATGTTTCGCCACAAGTTCCATCCATTGTGGTGCATACATGGCGGCCTCCAGCAGCTTTTTCTCCTTAACCGGATACTTCTGCAGCAATTCCGCCAGCAACTGTTCATCTTCCCCAGCCCTTGGATGACAGTGCTTAATCAGATAACTGAACATTTCTTTACGCGTTGTATTCCCTTCACCATAACTATAAATATACCCACGAACAAACGTATCCTGATCCATGGCAGCAACCAGATGCACCCAATGTTCCATGCCTTCAATGCGTTCCAGTTTCATAGCCAGATTACTCACTTCAGTAGATAGTTCCCCCCGGGTCAGTTCAATCTCCAGAATGCGATTGACCACCGTATCGCGCAGTTGAATCAGCTTAGGATCATCTTTGATCCGCTCTGTGCGAGCCGAGGTCATGTCACGGATGAACAGATAACGGAACGGTCCAACCATCAGTTGACGGTAAATCTCCTGATCATCAATCAGCTCTAATTGGTAGGCTCGCAGGAAATCGTCAAGTGACAGGAGAGACAACGGATGGTAAGGCTCTACCAGATGAGAGAATTGATAGGCTGTCTGGAAATATCGCTTAAAGCTCGCATCGTCATACACGGTATTCCGGACAATATATTTCCACGGTTCAGTCAGAATCTGAAGCATTCCCATTTCCTTCTCCATATGCTCTGCAGGCATACTTAAAATAATGGAACCCCATGCCTTCTCTGCAATCTCGAAGATTTCAGCTGAATCACGATCCAGAAATGCAGCCGAGATCAATGCATGAACCTGATCTTTATATGGCAGTGTGCCCATCATCTCGTGCAGCTTCACCATCTCATTCAATGGATAGGTCTGTTCAGCAAATGTTTTGCGCCAACCCTCTAGTAATGGCAACTTTCTTAATTTGTCGTAATCATACTGCTCTCGATAAAAAGAGTAATGTTCATCCAATGTGCCGTTCAGCTTGCCTAACTGCAGTTCGACATATAGCTGTAACAGTTCAATACTGCTCAGACCGTTTTGCTCGAAATATTGCTTCCACACTTCATCCAGCGGAAACTGATCCAGTTGTTTCATTTTCGACCGATCGCCATAAGGAACCTTGGAACGAAGGCTGGTTCCGACTAACAGGGTATCTTTGTAACCTGCATAGTACTCCACCACATATTCATGATCCCTGTGCTCATGAACCAGTTCATTTAATCCTTTCATAAAGGCACTGATCTTATCCAGTGATATATTAAATATATCCTTCGGTTTGTAACCAGAAAGGTCACGTTCTTCATCGAGCAGCGTTTGCCGTTGATTCGGGTCAAATAAACCATAGCCATTGGAGGCCGTATAACGACTTCCTTCATTAAACAGTTTGTCTAGCAGCTTCTGTTCCTTGGCTGTAGGCTTCTCTAGTTCCTCTGCGAATGGCTTGAGCTGTTCCAGTTGCTCTGCACGTGCCGTATCCGTTTTAATCTCCGTTAACAGTTCAAGTGCACCCAGACGTTGCAGCTCATTCTTCGTTTTTAGTAATCGTTGAACTGAATCTTTCAACTTCTCAACAGGTTGCAACAACAGGGCTTGAATCACCTTTTGCCGGAGCGATCCCGTTTTGAGTTTTAACAGTACTTCCATCTGCTGCAGCTCATCTTCGGTTAATACCAACTTTTTCACTTTTTGCAATGCACTCTCACGGTTACTCATGCTTTTGTCAGACAAACTTTCAAACACAAACTGGCGCTGCACCTCGTTATCAGGCTCTTGCACAAAATGCGACAGTAGCTCTCCGCGCATTTCGGGGCTTAATCGATCCTTGAGAGCAATGATCTCAGCAATCCAGTCCGCATCCATATCATAAGCAGCCAAATACAACATTTTTTTGATGACGTCATCACTATCGATCTGATAGTGCACAAAATCCAGCACCCCTGAAGGCCCGCCTGAACCGCCCTTAGGAATAAAATCCAGCATCTGTTTGAATTGATCAAAATCATAGCGGCGTGCCTGTTTATCTTCAAGCACATCCCAGCGAGGTACATAGACACTGCGTTGGTGTTCTCCCTCTTCAAAGCTCCAATTGTGCGAATACGCCGCCGTATAATTTTTCACAACCCAGTGTATTAATTCCGGATGTTTCACATCCAGATGATTACGTGCCGTAGCAAGACGAAGCCCCAGGTACTGGCTGTTAGCCAGAACGTACTGAGCTACGATCTTCTGGTACATCTCACCCTGTTCCATGATCTCAGTAACCTTAGGCTGCAAGTCATTCTCTTCAATGACCGCCGTGGCCCACAGGCTGATGTATAGTTTATTAGCATTTTTCTCCTGTCTCCACGCCTCACGAATATCCTCATGTACTAGCGCTTCGTAGACCTGTTCAAGTAATTGTGTTGCCACACGCTGGTTGGCCGCTTCAATCCCGATCCCTGTCCACACGCCCAATGCTCTGACGACAGAGCTGAACCGTATCAGATTGTTGTCCAGAATGATTTTTAATATGTAAATATACGCTTCTAACGTGCCTTCGTCCATTCGTTCCACAATGCTCTGGCGAAGTCCTTCCTGCAGTCTGGCTGCAATCAAGAGTTCACCCACCATGTGATAGGCTTCGGCCTGTTCACTCATAAAAATGCCTTTAATCATCTCGTTTGTCAGTAACGCAGCCTGATTATCCCCATAGATAATATCGTGCAGTGCCTGCTTGACTTCAAGGTTCGAATGATCCAGTTCATAGGCAATACAGTCCGGCAATACCGCACGGAACTCATGCTGATGAAGCATGTTTGGCTCACGAATGGTTAAATACTCGTTCAAACTAAACCCTCTTGCCTCCATCCGGAATAGACCAAGCAACTTGCGCATCACATGAACAACATGTTGTCTTGGATCGGCGGTCCGGAAAGGTCTGCGCTCATAGCTTGTACTATATGGATACAGCGTCGCACCTTCAGCAATATAGCGGAATCTGGCAACAAACCCGTCAGAGGCCAAGTGCTCAAGCACCTCAAGGATCGGCTGGAATAATGGCTGTTGCTTCTCGATCGCAAGGTTGATAAGTTGTTTTTCTATATTAAAATAGTCCTCTTCATCCCCACGCAAGTAAGTTGATTCTGCCAACGTTATCACATATTTCGCTACGTCCAGCTTTGCCCCTGTAAGCGTAGCTGCTTTCTCCTGTAATCCCTCAATATACGCCTGTACCTGATCTTCCTGATTCATCCTGTTCTCCTCCTTGTCATACTACTTCTGCTCCCCTTACCACAGACGTCCGGCTAGCATCGTGAAGCGGATAAAGGTCACATGAGCTCCATCCTCTATGTTCAGTGGTTGATCCAAATCTTCCAATTCTTCATCATTCAGAAATACTTTGTACATTCCGTCTTCATAAGCAAGTATCGCGGCTTCCTTCGCCTCTCCAAGATCAGGAACGCCCTCGCCATGTATTGTGCCAAAACTCACTTTTCCCGTAGCACCCTGCGCGTCGATGTCTTGAGGCATCAGATAAGCAAGCATCCCCGCTGCGTCCTTCCTCTCTCGAAATGCTTGCACCTGTTGTCCAACCATGTTCTCGATAAGCAATCGCAGTGTGCTTGTTGTTTCCGGAAGTTCAGCGGCTTGTTTCGCAAGAGCCGGTTTGCGTTTGCCCAGACTTTTCACTGTAATCCATACATTCAATGCATCATTCCTCCTTTCATGACTTCAATTAAAACCCACTCAAAAAAACCATTTTATTACAAATATATAGATTCCTTATCCATCAACAGTTAATACCCTGTAGTGGCATCTTGCAAAACAGAACAAATACGTACATATGTACCCCTAATGAACATCATAACGAAATTACTCACCTCTTTCATGGGCCAATATTCATGTTTCCATCGAACCAGCGAACTAGGGCGTGTCTTGAAACCCACTGAAGTGCACGTTTTACCCCTTTTCGCCCCCTGTTACGTCACTTCCCCTTGACATGCCCCGGCACGCGGTTACACATATAACGCAAAAAGCCGCTCCATCCCGCAAACTTCATGAGATGGGCAGCTATTTATTCTTGGAACAATCCATTGATTCAATGATTAGACCAGTCGTAACGGCTGAATTTTCACGGCAGCTGTCTTGAATCCAGGCATTCGGCAGAAGGGATCCAGATCAGGCCTCGTTGCCCGGTTCACATTTTGGATTCCGCCCCAGTGCATGGGCACAAACAGCGTATCCTCGCGGATGGATGCCTTGATTCGCGAACGGACAGTGAAGCTTCCGTAGGCCGACTGGACCTCTACCCACTCTCCGTCACGGATGCGATGGCGAGCTGCCGTTGACGGGTGCAGTTCCACAAAGTTCTCTAACTCACGAGCAGCAAGTGCTGGGCTTCTGCGTGTTTGCACACCTGTTAGATAATGAGCGAGAATACGCCCATTCGTTAGAATCAAGGGAAAAGCTTCCGAAACATCATCCCACCCTAGACTGGCTCCCGGAGTAAACGTAGCTTTTCCGTCGACATGAGCAAATCGTTCATGAAACAACATTCCCTCGCCCTGCTCATCTAAAGAAGGACAAGGCCAGTACACTCCTTGTTCATTTCTCAGTCGTTCATAGGTGATTCCATAGTAATCCGCTACTCCGCCACGACTCGCAATTCGCAATTCATTAAAGATATCCTCAGCCTTCGCATATTGGAACAACGAACCTTTGCCCAGCTTCTCGGCAATGCGGCACAAAATGTCCCAATCGTCTAACGTTTCTCCAGGTGCAGACCTTCCTTGTTCCCGCAGGAGAACACGCCCTTCGAGATTGGTGAGTGTGCCTTCGTTCTCCATATAAGCGGTTACGGGCAGTACAAGATCGGCCAATCTGGCCGTTTCAGACAGAAACATATCGGCTACGACGAGAAAATCAAGCTTTCGTAAACCTTCCTCTACCAAGCTTACATTCGGATTTGAAACGATCGGATTAGAACCCATCACAAGCAATGCGCGAATGTCCTGCTCATAGATACGTTCCATCATCTCATAAGCTGATACACCTTTGCCTGGCAAAAGAGTAGGGTCTACTCCCCAGACAGATGCTATATATGCACGGTCTTCCTCATTTTCAATAGAACGGTATCCTGGTAGCTGATCTGCCTTCTGTCCGTGCTCCCGTCCCCCCTGTCCATTTCCTTGTCCGGTAATTGCACCATATCCGCAACCTGTTCTGCCGATCTTTCCGGTTGCCAGCACCATATTCAGAAAATGCCGGACAGCCATGTGTCCATCCGTCTGTTGTTCCACCCCGCGTGCCGTCATAATCATGCCAGTATGTGCTTCGCCATAAGCCATTGCCGCCTGACGGATCAAGTCCAGTTCGACTCCACATGCTTTTGCGGCTTGCTCAAGATTGAGACTTTCCATCTCCTGCACAAGCTGTTCATATCCGGTCGTACGTTTCTGAACAAAGCTGGAATCAGCCAAGCCCGCATCCATAATTACCTTCAGCATCGCATCGGCCAGCAGTGCATCCTTACCCGGTTTCACTTGGAGGTGAAGATCAGCAATGGCTGCCGTTGCTGTCTTACGAGGATCAATCACAATAATAAACGTTCCATTTTCCTTCGCTTCATTAAAATACGGTAAGAGCGTTGGCTGACACTCAGCTACATTCGTTCCTGCCAGTATGATACATGCTGCTTTAGGGATGTCCGAAAGCGGAAACGTTAATCCACGATCCATTCCGAAAACTTTGCTACCGGCAGAAGCTGCTGCTGACATGCAGAAGCGGCCGTTATAGTCGATGTACTTGCTGCCGAGTGCTACGCGGGTAAATTTTCCAAGCAGATATGCGGTTTCATTGGTCAACGATCCCCCGCCGTATACGCCTACGGTATCAGAACCATACGTCGTTTGAAGCTGTTGCAACCGATTAGCAATCGTCTGCATTGCCTCATCCCATGAGCACGGCTCCAATTCTCCCTGACGGCGAATGAGCGGATACATCAGACGCTCGGAACTGAACACTTGCTGATGAGCATTCATCCCTTTCACGCACAGGCGGCCCTGCGAAGCCATATTAGGCACGCCCTGAACCGTATACTCAGCCACTTTCTGACCTGCAACGGGAGCGGCAAGCTCTTCTACGGACATTTTGCATTGCACACTGCAATAAGGACATTGGGTCTCTTTTACATATAACCTCGACTTCGCTTGGTCTGTATTTACCGCGTCTATCATCACGCTCTCCTGCCTTTCCGGGTTATTCATGTAAGCCTTCAAGCTTTCACCTGAGCAATGAGGTTTTCAAAAAGTGTCTCCGTTCCACGCTCAACATCCTTCTCGCGCTCCTGTGCGCGATTAAACGTAAGTTCTCGCTGGAATTGTGTATCCAAGAGCGTTTCCCGAATCGACATCACTCCCAGACGTTCCGTCCACATCCATAAAGGTTCATCAAACCAAGCCGTTTGTCGATACCATTGCAGACAGGCCGATGCGAGAAGGAACGCTTGCTGCTCTGATTCCGATGTCCCGAGCAAGGAGCCCTCCTTCACCGGATACCCGGCATGACCTCCGACGTAAATTTCCCATCCGGCCGGAGAAGCCTGCAGGCCTACATCGGAAACCAGTACATTCACCGGGGATCGAGAACCCCAAGCTATAGCGATGTTCACTTCGGAAGGCATCGCTGCAGTTATCCAATCCGTACGAAGTCGCGCCTCCAGATCGCTTGCAGTAATATTAGAAGCCAGTGATGATACATGTTGCTCCGAATAGATATGAATCCTCTGATGATATTCCTTCTCCAGTTCCACATGTAAGTCTTCTGCTTCCAGTCCGTAAGGGTCTGTTTTCAGCTCTGTTTTCACATCATTTTCTGTAGAGGACTGCATTAATCCTGAAACACAAACATAATAGCGAATTGCAGGAAGGCAGACCGGGCACCCGTGTTCCGAATGCCAGTTCAGCTCCCTCAACAGTGAATTGAACTGTGTGTTTTCCAATGGAAGGACTCCAGATCCAACGTTCGAAATGTCAGCTTCTTTTGCATATGACTCAAAGATAACGCTCACCCGATGCTTCAGCTCTGCGTGGCTCATCTCCGTACAGTGACATACAGGGAGCTCGGCAGGTTTTTCCTTCGTACCGCCTGATTCAGCACTTGTGCTGATACCTCCATCAACCTCCACACGTTTAGCGAGTTTCAGCAGAGCGCCCACCATAGGTTTACAACCACCGCATGAACCTGAAGCTTTGGTTTGTTGCTTCACTTGTTCTTCCGTTTCCAACCCTTGCTCCTGGATGGCTTTTAAGATCGCTGCTTTGGTTACATTGTTGCAAGCGCAGACCGTTTCCTGGCTTGGAAGCGCAGCTGCTGCTGTTACTGCAGGATCTGGCGTATCTTCCTTGGAGGCAAGCTCAGCCACATCGGCTCCACGTTGTACCAGACCAAGGAGGGCCGTGCCCTCAACCGTGTTGCCAAACAAAATAGCACCTCTAACCTTGCCAGCTTGCATCAGCACTTTTTTGTATGTGCCCTGAACACCATCCAAATGCTGAATGGCCGTCTGCAACCCTTCGTCACTGATGTCTCCTGCCGAGAAAACATCTACCCCCGAGACTTTCAGCTGTGAATACGGAACAGAACCTGCATAGCCCGGCACCTCCTGTCCGCACAATGTGCGAGCCAGCACCTTTCCCTGCTCATACAGCGGTGCTACCAGACCATAACTGATCCCCCGATGCTCTGCACATTCTCCCACGGCATATATATCAGGTACGCTGGTACGCATATGATCGTCAACCACAACAGCACGTTGTGTGGCAATGCCACTTCTCCTGGCCAGATCCACATTCGGGCGAATCCCGACAGCAACAATGACCAGTTGTGCCTCCAGTTTGGATCCATCTGTGAAAAGCAGCCCCTGCGCTTGTGAACGTCCGGTAACTTTTTGCGTATTTTTATTCAAAAGAAAGGACATGCCCTGATCTTCAAGCTCACGTTGAAGCATCGCTGCAGCTTCGTAATCCAGTTGTCGATTCATAATATACGGTGCATTATGGACCACCACCGCTTCCATCCCTAGATACAACAGCCCCCTTGCAGCCTCCAGCCCAAGCAATCCACCACCGATGACAGCCGCTTTGCGGTATTCTTTGGAGTAATCTGACATGCGAGTACAGTCATCAATGGACCGAAAAGACATTACACGCTCCTTATCAATGCCTGGAATTGGCGGAATAAACGGAGAGGACCCTGTCGCGAGGATCAATATGTCGTAGGTTTCCTTTTTGCCAGCTTCCGTCTCAATGAACTTCATACGGGTGTCAATCCGATGAACAGTCTCACCTGTGCACAGCCGGATATTACGCTCCGCATACCAGGTCCAGTCATTGATGATAATGTCCTGTATGGAATGCTCACCTTGAAGTACTTTGGATAACATAATTCGATTGTAATTAGGGCGAGGTTCCGTCCCGTAGATGACAATCTCATACCGATCCGGCTCCAGGTTAATAATCTCTTCTACACATTTCACTCCAGCCATGCCATTGCCGATAACCACCAGTTTCTTTCTACTCATGGGCCGCCCCCTATCCCTTTCACATCTGCAAACTAAACCGAATTGCCTCTCTCTGATTTAAAACGCAAAGACCCCTTTTTCGATTTAAAACAGAACAACCCCTTTTCTGATTTAAAACACAATAACCCCTTCTCCTTATGGGGAAAAGGGGCACCATTGCCTCCGAGTTCTACACGCCATTGTGCAGATTCTTATTAAATTCAGATTAATTGAATTTAAAATATATGTCAACTAAATTGACATGAAATAATGAAAATTGGGTCATGAAATAAATATTTTAAAATTTAATGTTATTTTTGTTGACATTACCTTTTTCCCTTTTTATAATTTGAATCAAAATCACAGCGATGTGATCATCTCAGAAGCGGGAGCACAAAGAAGTGTACCGCCTGTCGGCAACGGGGCCGCAAATCGTTCTAATTCAGGACGGCTTGCGGCCTTTTTCTGCCCGAACAAAAACATAGAGACATAACAAAGAACCTACTTGGATGAGGAGCGATGAGGAATGGTAGAGAGCAAAAGTTTTTGGAAAAGCGGGCATAAGCCCACACTGTTCGGAGCATTTATGTATTTTGACATCAGTTTTATGATCTGGGGTATGCTCGGTCCGCTCGCTGTTATTATTGCCATGGATTATCCGATGACCCCGTTGGAAAAAGCAAATCTGGTTGCCCTGCCCATTCTCGGGGGTTCCATCCTGCGGCTGGTGCTTGGCTTCATGTCCGACTATATTGGTCCCAAAGTAACCGCTCAGATCGGTATGTTATTCACCCTCGTTCCATTGTTACTGGGCTGGTTATGGGTGGATTCGCTCAGCCAACTCTATGTCGTAGCTCTTTTACTCGGCGTAGCGGGCGCCTCATTTGCAGCCGCGCTGCCGCTTGCAGGACAGTGGTATCCTAAAGAACATCAAGGTCTTGCCATGGGGATCGCCGGAGCAGGTAATAGCGGAACGGTTCTTGCTACCTTGTTTGCCAATCGTCTGGCCACTCATTTTGGTAGCTGGGAAGTTGTTTTCGGACTCGCGATCATCCCGATTGTTATCGTCTTTATCCTCTTTTCCATCTTCGCCAAAAACAGTCCGAATCGTCCAGAGCCTAAGAAGTTATCCCAGTACGGAACTTTGCTTAAACAAAAAGATGCCTGGGTCTTCTGTGCCTTCTATTGTGTCACCTTTGGCGGTTTCGTTGGACTGTGTAATTATCTGACTATTTTCTTTAATACCCAATATGGACTTTCTGCCGTTCATGCCGCTGACATTACGACGTTCTGTGTCATTGCAGGCAGCTTCTTCCGGCCTGTTGGTGGTTTTCTGGCGGATAAAATTGGCGGAACCCGGATGCTTACCTTCTTGTACTCCGGCGCCTGCATCATGCTTCTGGGTGTATCCTTCCTACCGCCGCTTCCGGTAGTCATCGTCATGTTGTTCCTCGGCATGATGTGCCTTGGGGCCGGGAATGGTTCTGTATTCCAGCTGGTTCCACAACGTTTTGGCAACGAGATTGGTCTGATGACAGGCATCGTAGGGGCTGCTGGAGGTTTGGGAGGTTACGCGTTGCCACTCATTCTGGGTCAACTGTACAGCTCTTATCAATCTTACACGCCAGGATTTGTTATTCTCAGTCTCATCGCTGCCGCTTCCATGTGCCTTGTTCTCTTCATGCAATCCCGCTGGCGGGTAAGCTGGCTGAGCAGAAGTGGCAAAGGCATTGCGGATTCAACTTCTCTGACGTCTTGATCCCTTGCCTACACATGAAAACAGCGCAGCCATATTGGCGGCGCTGTTTGTTTTATTCCTATCAATTATTCAATCCATTTTGCTTATGCTGAATACTTCTGAAGAATAATAACCGCATTATGTCCGCCGAAGCCAAAAGAATTGGACATCCCTGTCTGCAGGACTGCTTCTCTCGCGACATTCGGGACATAATCCAGATCACATTCAGGATCTCTCTGCTCCTGGTTAATGGTTGGCGGTATGATGCCTTGGCGCAGCGTTTGAACGAGAGATATCGCTTCTGCTCCCCCTGCAGCACCAAGCATATGCCCCGTCATGGACTTGTTCGCTGTTACGGGGATATGATAGGCCAACTCGCCGAAAAGCTGTTTTATTGCCCTCGTTTCAGAAAGATCCCCCGCCTCCGTGCTGGTCGCATGGGCGTTGATCACACCGATATCTCGAGGCTCCAGCTTCGCATCCCGCAACGCTGCCCTCATGGCAAGATAAGCTCCACGGCCTTCAGGATGAGTAGCTACCATGTGGTATGCGTCAGAGGTAGCTCCGTATCCGATAACTTCAGCGAGAATATTTGCTCCCCTTGCCTGTGCATGAGACAGAGCTTCCACGACCAGAATCCCTGCCCCCTCGGCCATAACAAATCCATCTCTGCCTGCATCAAAAGGTCGGCTTGCCGCTGTACAAGCTTCATTTCTGGTAGATAACGCTGTCGCATTGCCGAAACTCGCAAGCGATATTTCTGTGACTGCCGCTTCTGTACCTCCCGCAAAAATAACATCTGCTCCTCCGTGGCGAATCAGCCGGTAGGCTTCACCAATGGCTGTATTTCCAATCGAACAGGCCGTTACCGGGGAGAGCGTTGGCCCCCAGCAGCCAAACCTCATACTGACTGTGGCTGCCGCCATATTGGATATCATCATCGGGACAAGCGTTGGACTGACCCGCGATGCTCCTCGTCCTGACAAGACACTGCCCTGATCCATCAAGGTCTGAATCCCGCCTATACCTGAGCCAATATATACACCTACTCGCTCCCGGTCCAGCGATTCCAGCACTAGACCTGAATCCGATAACGCCTGGTCTGCCGCTGCAACAGCAAATTGTACAAACCGATCCATGCGCCTGGCTTCTTTGCGTCCAAATCTGGCTTCACCATCAAAATCATGAATCAATCCACCCATTCTTGTTTTATACAATGCGCTGTCCAGATGTTCAATCGGAGAAATTCCCGATCTGCCTTCCTTCAAAGCGCCCCAGAATGTATCTACATCATTGCCGAGTGGAGAGATCACACCCATTCCTGTAATCACAACACGTTCCATACTCATCCCGGTTTGTCCTCCTTGTAACGTTCTTCATTCAGTTTCCTGATGCTTATGCATTCATAGTGCCATTTCTGTATATCCTATTACAAGTTGTCATTTATCATAGTATAATGACTACCATGATAAACAGATGGAAGGTGATCCATTGAGTGATGTTATTCGATTACAAGCGTTATCCACTTTTCTGAAAACACAACGTTCGAAACTCTCTCCAGAATCCGTTGGCTTGCCTGCCGGAGGCCGGCGAAGAACACCTGGTTTAAGAAGGGAAGAAGTCGCCCAATTGGCTAACGTCAGCACGACCTGGTATACCTGGCTGGAACAAGGACGAAGCATTCAGGTTTCACATGCTGTACTGGACAGCATTTCTTCTGCTCTCAGACTCACTGCAGATGAACGTAAATACTTGTTTTCTCTAGCTACGGAGCATTATTCGGATCTGCCTGTGCCGGAACCAGACACGCTTCAGCTTCACCCGTCATTGCAGAAAATCTTGCAGGAACTGCGCTATTGTCCTACCATTATCTCTGATCGGCGCTGTTTCATCGTCGGCTGGAATGAAGCTGCAGCACAAGTTTTTATGAACTTTGAACAGATCCCCTTAGAGCAGCGGAATATGATTAGTCTGGTATTTGATCGAAAAGAGTTGCGCAGGCTTGCAGTGAACTGGGAGGACTTCGTCAGCGGATTTTTATCTATTTTTCGTGGCTATTATGGTCGTTATGTCGACGATGAATGGTATAATTTATTTTTGAATGATATGATGAATCGCCACCCTGATTTTCAAGCATTGTGGAAACAAAGCAGAGTAAGCAGTGCTCCTGACGTATGGATTGAATTCAGACATTCGAAAGCAGGAAAAATGTTGTTTGATCTGACCTCACTACAAATTCAAGGTAATTCCGATTTGCGATGCAGCATTTATACACCCGCACCAGAAACGGCAACAGAGCGTAAACTCATGCAACTGCTTGATCGAAGTAATGAATCCTGAATTGCTTACTTGCCAGGGAGAGCGACATCCATTACCTAACATACCTATATAACGTGGATTCAGAAAGGAACACCATGACTAAAGTGCTTATTATAGAGGACGACAACATGCTGGGCGACACTTTATCCCTGTATTTACAAGGTGAAGGCTACGAAGTAGATCGTGTGGACACCATCGGGTGTGCACTTTTGCAGCTTGAAACCAGACCAGATATCATTTTAATAGACCTGATGTTACCTGATTCAGGTGGGAAAAATCCATGCGCAATCATGCGTGAACACACTTCCCTTCCGATGATTGTCATTTCTTCGTTAACTGAGGTGTCTGAACGTATTCGCTCCTTAACCGACGGCGCAGATGATTTTGTCTGTAAACCGTTCAGCATGCAGGAACTGAAGGCTCGCATCGAGGCCGTTTTACGCCGCTATGCTTTATTGGAAAACTCTGTAGTGACCGAAACCGAAAATGGGTTAAGCCTCGATGTCGCACGCAGAACCATTTTGCTAAACAATCGCAGAGTCGAAACCACATTTTCCGAATTTGAGATCATGAAGCTGTTTGTGCTTAATCCTGGCAAAGTGTTCAGTCGGTACGCTTTAATCGAGGCCATTCGCGGAATAGATGCGTATATTAATGATCGGACCATTGATGTACATATTACGAAACTTCGCAAAAAAATTGAAGATAACCCGAAAAACCCCCAATATATTCAAACCATATGGGGGGTCGGGTATAAATTCACACCTTAGCATGACCTCTGCTAGTCATATTTACCATGGTAGTGACTCTGAAATATGATCAATTTCTTGCTGCACTTGTTCCAGAATGGAGGTCAATTCCCCTTCGAAGGATGGAACCGACAGAAGGGATTCCAGATGCAGAACGGCCTGCAGCAGTTTCGCAGCATGCAGGTGGGCTGCAACACCTTTGAGAGAATGTGTACTCCGTACAACTTCATTCATTTGCTTTTGCTCAAGATAAGTCTGAATTTTTTGCTCAAACCCGCTATATTCTAGAGCAAACTTATTCAACGCGTACTGCAAAATGTGCGGTTTGTTATCCATCTGTTTCAGGGCTTTATCCGTATCAATCCCCCTGATGTCATGCAAACCCTTCAGATCAATCCAGGCCGTCAATACATCTTGGAGCTGTTGTTCATCAATCGGTTTCGTCAGAACGGCATTCATACCCGCCTCTATATATTCCTTATGATCTTTCTTCATGCTATTTGCCGTAAGTGCAATAACGGGTAAGTGATCGTACTGCCTCATCTGACGAATGTGTTTAACAGCTTCTAATCCATCCATTCGCGGCATGAACAAATCCATCAAAATCAGCTTCCACGGCTGAACATGCAGCTCGCTCAGTACCTCTTCTCCATCCTTCACCACTTTCACTTCAAAGCCCAACTGCTGAAGCAGCGCCCGAATGGCGATCTGATTAATCTCATGATCCTCTGCCACTAGAATGGCTCCTTGATTTATTCGTTCTGAGGACTCATCCTGATTTGTAATTTGGTTCAAATTCTGCACTTCTCCATCCTGCAATGTCAACAAAGTCTCAAACAGCCCGACACGGGTAATCGGCTTAAACAAGACTGCCTTCGGATTAATAAAATTCTGCTTAGCTACAAGAGCATCCTCACTAATACCGCGCGTATACCCAAACACCTGAATCCGTGTACCCCGGAGCCTATTCATTAAATACTCCCAGTCCGGTTCATCATGTACATGTTTCATATCCATATCGAGCATGATCAGGAGTGAAAACGATTCATCCCTTTCGTAATCATAGTTATCATTGACAAGCGCTTCATGAAAAGAAGAATAGATTTTAGGTCTAAGACCAAATGAGCGCAACATCTGTTCCAGATTTTCTGCAACTCTTCTGTCACTTTCCACAATCATCACATCATTCACTGCATATAACAATGGATAGGTTGGCAGGAAAGAACGATCCTCTACTTCTGTCAGTTCATACACTAGCTCAAATGTAAACATGCTATATTCACCAAGTACACTTTCCACTTGCAGACTGCCGCCTAATGAAGTGATCAGGAGATAACAGATGACCAAGCCCAAGCCAGAGCCTCCATACTTTCGATAGGTCGATGGTTCGGCCTGACTGAAAGGTACAAATAAACGTTCCATCTGTTCAGGGGAGATACCAATCCCGGTATCCTCTACCTCGAATCGAACTTCAACATGTTGATCCTCAAGTGTGAGCACTTCTGCGTGAAATATGACATACCCTTCGTCCGTAAATTTAATGGCGTTATTAAGCAGATTAATAAGAACCTGTTCCAAACGGAACGGATCACCAATGACCGTTAAAGGCAGCTCGGGATCGGTATGAAAAATGATCTCAATATCCTTGTTACCGATAGCTGTACTGATCTGATCCGCCACTCGTTTAAATACATCCTCCAGAGAAAAGGGAACATTCTCCACATTAAACATTCCTGCTTCAATTCTCGAAAAATCTAGAATATCATTGACCAACGCAAGTAACGATTGCGAGGATACGGTGATCTTGCCTAGATAGTCCTGTTGCTGAGGCGTAAGAGGTGTTCGTTGCAACAAGGAACTGAAGCTGGTAATACTGTTCAGCGGCGTCCGCAACTCATGGCTCATCAAGGCCAAAAACTCACTCTTCGCCTGACTGGCTTTATCCGCTTTCACCCGTCGATACTGGTCGGTCATATCTTGAAAGACAGCCTTAATTTGCTCACTTGAACCGGATGACTTGATCGGATAAAGATGAACGCGAACATGCAATTCATCACTTTCACCGATCCGGAAGGTCAACTCCGCCTCATGATTGGTTTTAGACGAGATAACTTCTCGTAAAACGGTAGCCCAGCAATCTGATTTCTCCATCACAAGCAAGTCTGCAAGCGCACGACCAATGACCTGTTGCCGATCCGCCTGAAGGACATCCAGAAATTTATGGTTAACGGAAACGATGTTGCCTCTATTGTCCAATCCTGCAACCCAATTAGAGGACACTCGCTCCAGCAAACGATAGCGCTCCTCACTTTCCTGAATCCTTCGCCTGACAGCACGATGTTCTGTAATATCAAGTCCATACCCGATAACATACTTCACTACCTTGCCTTCCAGAAAAGGCCCGAGCTTAACCAGAGCATAGTATCCTTTATGCTCAATCTCGAAAAAAAAGTGTTCGCCTCTCCAGGCGCGGTTGAATTGTGTTTTCAAAAATTGAATTTTCTCCTGAGGTAGTGCATTAATAGTCCCGAGCTGGAAGCTTTGCTCCAGACTTCGCATATCCATACCTAGATGAGACAACATTTCCCCTTCGAGCAAAAGAAATTCAAACTTCCCGTTCAGCTTGCGCAGTTTAAATGTAAACCCTGGCTGTCTGCGTAGCATCTCCAGCATTTCCTGCTCTTTTTGTACCACCAACTGTCTATATTGATGATTCTGATTCAGGAAATAGACGAACAATACAACCAGCAGCATACATACAATTTGAGACAGTAAGATAATCCCGTGACTATAGGGTGTCGAGGGATATGTCAAAACCATCGTGAACTGGTAAACCGAAATGAACAGGAGCGATCCGGAGAACCACCGGAGATTAAATTGGTGTATATACTTGAAATTCAGGGATGCGAATAGAACAAATAAAAGTTCGTACAATGCATAATCAAAATTTTCAATGGACGGCCAAAAACCAGCATTAATTCTAAACATCCACAATCCCGCAAAGGTAATAAACGCTGTTCCGCCTCCCCCATAATAGGCAGCAAGAAGATATACGATGGATCTAAAGTTTAACATCGAGCCGTCATCCAATATAATGGAGAAGTAGTATAACGCAGTACCTAACATGCTCATCGCTATCCCAATGATCAAGCGAGAGGTAAATGATGGCTTATTCCGATTACTTGATTGATTCAGATAGTGATGAATAAGGAAGACGAAAATTAAAATTAATGTAAAATTTAAAACGAGATCGCGTAGCAAAGTTCACCATCCAAGTTACGACTTTAGCGTTGTTTAACATACGAAAAAACAGGCCAGATTGGCCGATTGTATCTCCGCATTAATCAAATCATATTACGCGTCTCCCCCTTATTCAATTGCGGATATTGGCTTATTTCTCCCCAATTCCTCCTCCTTTCTTCTAACATTTACCCTTCGATACACATTCCAGAAACTCCCACGAAATTGCCAGACTAAATGTAAAAAAGGAGCCTCTCGGCTCCCTAGTACTTGAACTGCTGTATCAGACTTTGCAGATGTTCTGCCATACTTGACAAACTTCTTGCAGAAGCTGATATCTCCTCCATCGAAGCCAGCTGTTCTTCCGATGAGGCTGCGACCTCTTCCGAAGTTGAAGCATTCGCTGAAGCAATACCTGCCAGTTCGCTAGACACAGCCCCAACCTCCTGTACTCCAGCCGTAATCTGCTGTGAAATGGCTGCGATCTCTTCAATCTGAGGTGTAGTCTCGCGCATACTCTCCAGAATACGTTGGAACTTCTGAATAGCTTCCGTGGAAACCTCCATGCCTTGTTCAACCTCTAATGCCACTTTCTTCATCATATCAACCGATTCCAATGTATCCTTCTGGACCGCAGATGTCAGGACAGTAATATCTTGAGCAGACTGCTGGGATTGCTCTGCGAGCTTGCGAACTTCTCCAGCTACTACGGCGAACCCATTCCCGTGTGCACCTGCACGTGCAGCCTCAATCGACGCATTCAGAGCTAGTAGATTCGTTTGTTTTGCCATATTTCCCATCAGCTCTGTGATGGCGGAGATTTGCTCAGAACGTTGATCCAATGTCTGAATGATACGACTCATCTGTAAGACGGTCTCTTGAATTGATCTCATCTGATCTACCGTCTGCTTAACCGTGTTGCCGCCTTCTTCTGCTTGTAATGTGGTCTGTTTGGCTAATTCGGACACATGAACCGATCTCTCCGCAATATTGGTTACACCAGACGTAATTTCGCGCATAGCCTCGTGATTATGCTCAATACCATGCATTTGTTTCTCGGCTCCCAGCGTAATTTCCTGAATGGCCCTGGCCACCTGTTCACTCGCAGCACTGGTCACTTCTGCACTCTGCGTCATCTCTTCTGATGAGGTAACTACCTGACTTGCGCTATGCTCCACATTCTGGATCAGCAAGCGCAGATTCGTCTGCATTTTGCCAAAAGCGTCGCTAAGTTCACCAAGCTCATCGGAACTTTTACTTACAATAGTCTGTGTCAGATCTCCTTCACTCACTTGTATCGCTTGATTTTTCAATTCTCTGATGGGTCTAATAATAGATCGCATGACAAGCCAGATAATTACGGCCCCAACGCCAAGGCAAGATAACAGCACAATGATCATACGATGCAGAATCGGAGCTGTCGCCTCATGCACCTCGGAGGTAAACATCGTACCTGCGATTTTCCAATTGGTTGAACCATTCGTTAAATAATACATAACCTTGGGCTCATCATTATAGACATAATCAAATGTGCCTGATTCTTTATCAAATACCTCTGCCCAAAATGACTCTTTCGCGTCTGATCCAGCTGGGCTGTTCGGGTGATAGATATACTTTTTGCTACGATCCAGCAAGACCATATATCCCTGCTCCCCTACCTTGATCTTGCTTATACTATTGCTAATGTCGTTCAGATCCAGATCAAGACTGACTACACCAGAGCGATCGTCCAATGCCTTTGCAATTGAAACCGTAACTGAATTCGTTGATGTGGAGGTGTACGGATCTGTGACGATAACCTGACCAGGTTGACTCATCGCTTCTGTATACCAAGGTCTGGTTCGCGGATCATAATCTTGCGGGGTAGCTGTATCCGAAGAACTTAAATATTTTCCATTTTCATTTCCTATACTGACCAAAACCACATCCGGGTTCTGCCCGATGAATCCCTTTATTTCCTCCAGCATGTTTGCTTCTGAATTTTTCATGGTGTCTGCAGTAAAAACTTTCGCATAATATTCAACCTGCTTGCGTTTCACATTGACTATTAAATCAATCGTACTATTAGCTAAATTCACATTTTCCTCTGCACTATGTAGAATTTGCTTCGTTACTTCCTCTTTGGCATTGTTATAAGACAATACACCTATAGTGATGGAAGGGGCCGCCAAAAAGATAATGAAGGACATGATCAGTTTGACCTTAAAATCGGTTACAATCTTTCCTAACCAACCTGTTTTTTTGTTTTCCAACGACAATTCACTCTACCTCTTCCATATTAAATTGATATTTTCACTAACATACAAAAAAGTTATTAACTAAATTAAACGAATTTAACTCCGGTTCTATTAAGTTTCTAAATAGTTGTTAACAGAAGTAAGATCACAAACAAAAAGACCCAAGCATATTTGCTCGGATCTCAATGTTCGAATCTCTATACTCACCTATACCTTAGAATGCTGGAATGGCAATATCTGCGTAATTTTTTTCGAAAAAGGCTTTCACTTCAGGGCCAGCCATACGTTTAGCCAGCTTCTGGATGGCTTCGGAGTCTTTGTTATCCTCACGGGCTACCAACGTGATCGCAAAATGGGAATCGTCCTTCTCGGTCAGCAAAGCATCCTTTTTGGGCGTCAGACCGAGCGGGCTCGCATAGGCAGGAGTCATAGCTACCAGATCTGCATCATCCATCATACGGGCAAGCATCAGCAAATCTACTTCTTTGAACTTGAAGTTCTTTTTATTCTCTGTGATGTCCGCTTGTGTCGCATTAAAACCTACACCCTCTTTGAGTTTAATCAGGCCGTTTTGTTCCAGCATGACGAGGGAGCGCCCGATGTTTGAAGGATCATTGGCAATCGCAATCGTTGCTCCTTCTGGCAGTTCATCGATGGACTTGTAGGTTTTGGAGTATCCACCATAGATCGCGTTGTAAATGGGCTGAACAGGAACCAGAGTTGCACTATTCGCCTCATTGTACTGTTTCATGTACGGCACGTGTTGGAAGAAGTTCGCATCCACTTCCTTGTTTGCTAGAGCCGTATTCGGCTGTACGTTATCTGACAGCACCACAACCTCCAAGTTTACGCCATCTTCTTTAAGAAGCGGTTTAACGATATCCAGTACATCCGTCATTGGCGGAATCAATGTCGCTACTTTTAGTGTAACTTCCTGTCCGGCTTGTGATTCTGGCTTCGCCCCCTCAGTAGCAGGCGTTTCTTCTTTTTTACCGCAGGCGGATACAACGAGCATAACCGCAAGCAACGTAAGCATTAATTTTGCTTTCATTTGGATGTTTACCCCTTCTCTATACATTCTGTAGTCATTTTTAGCGGGTTCCTCAGGATCTGCGATCCAACCAGCGAGACAGTCGGCTACCCGTGAATTGAATCATCTGTACCAGCACAATCATGATAACAATTGTAAATATCATAATTTCCGTTTCGAAGCGTTGGTAACCGTAACGAATAGCAAAATCACCAACGCCTCCACCACCCACAATCCCCATTACCGTAGAATAGGAAACAAAACTGATCGTTGCTGTGGTAAGTCCCAGCACAAGACCAGACCTTGCCTCCACGTACAGGAATTTAAGGACAAGTTGCACGGTTGAGGCTCCCATAGAAGAGGCCGCTTCGATGACACCTTTAGGCACATCGAGTAGCGCCTGTTCGACAAGGCGGGCATAATAAGCAATAGCAATGACCGATAAAGGTACCGTTGCAGCTAACGTACCGATGGATGTGCCTACAACCAACCGAGTGAACGGGATCATGAAGACGACCAGCAGCAGGAATGGAAAGGAACGAATAATATTCACAAGACTGCCCAGAACCGTGAACAAGGCTCGATTCTGGTATCGTTGCCCTTTACGAAACAGATACAATAACGTACCGAGAGGCAAACCGACCAGCACTGCTGCCGCGATGGATATCCCCACCATCACAAATGTTTCTCCAATGGCCTGCCAGATTTCATGCTGATATTTAAGCACTGACTCAGGTAACATCATTGCCCGTCCTCCTGTTCCGCCAGACGCTGGAGAGTGGTGCCCGTTACCTTTTCCGTTCCTGTTCCACCCAAAGTGTCGTCTGCAAGCAGTGAAGTAAGGATATCCGGCTGTGGAACCGGGATACTGCGAACTTCTGATTCCGATAGGGTACGCACAATCTGACCCTCTTTCATCACCGTAATACGGTGACATAATCGACGAGCGACCTCCATCTCATGGGTAACAACGACAATCGTCACCCCCATCGTTTCGTTCACATGACGAAGCACATCCAATATTCCCCCTGTTGTCTGCGGATCAAGTGAAGACGTTGGTTCATCGCAGAGCAATACAGCTGGATGGCTGGCAAGCGCTCTGGCAATAGCAACGCGCTGCTTCTGTCCGCCGCTCAGCTGAGCCGGATACTGGTTCGCTTTGTCCTCCAGTCCTACGAATCGAAGTACTTCCAACCCTCGCTCTCGCCGCTGTGGACGTGATTTGCCGGCCAGTTCCAAGGGCATGCTCACATTGCTCAGCACCGTGCGATTGCTGACGAGATTGAAATGCTGGAAGATCATACCGATGGACCGACGTGCCTGACGCAAGTCTCGCTCGTTCATTCCGGTTAGTTGCTGACCATTGACGGTAACCTCTCCAGCATCAGGCTGTTCCAAACCGTTGAGCATCCGTAGCAAGGTCGACTTTCCTGCCCCGCTGGAACCAATAATGCCATGAATCTCACCTTTACCTATTTCAAGCGAGACGGATCGCAAGGCCTCAAATCCCTGATCCGCACGGGAACCGCGCTCGTTGAACCGTTTGCTCACACCATATAATGAAATCATGGAGATTCCTCCCGTGAATGATCATGTATGGTTCCCTCAAGTATCTCTCAAGAATCTTTCAAGAACACATGAAGAAAGCCCGCACAGCCGATAACCGGAGCGCGAGCAATCCTGTTCATTTATAATAAAACAACATGGCGACCCAGACAAGCTTTTAAAAAGAGATATCTCCTTCCAGCTGATCAACTGGAAAGACACGGAAACGTCCGTTAGCTGATCCGACATACACTTTATCGTCGATTCGGTTGATCATGCCATTCTTTGCATCCCGATCCCGATGCTCCGGAGTCCCCATGACTACATCATGCACACGCCCTAGCAGAGTTCCATCCTTTTTATCCATCACAAGCAAGTTTTCATTTCGCGGAAGCAACAAACGATCTCCAATGATGAGGTAACTGCCCTGATTGGTTGAATACTGGTTTGTTCCAACAGATTCCTGTGCATCCCACCGTGTCTCCCCGGTATGGTAATCCACGGCGGCAGGATATCCATTTCTAATGACATACAGTTGATCCGCCTCTAGAAGTCCACGTTCAATCTTCGCATCAACCGTCCAGCGAACCTTGCCTGTATCTGGGTCAAATAAGGAGGTTGTATAATCTCCGTAATCACCGTACATATTTCCTTTTTGATTTTCACGAATCAGCACCATACCGTCATTCAGCACCTCTAACTGCTGGCCTGTACGGGCAGGAAATTGAGATCGCTTCTTTCCAGAAGTCAGATCAAGTAACACCCATTGATCTTCCATCAGCATCCAGCGCTCAAGAGGCACTGAGCCAAACGGATCATAACGATGGATACCGTCAAAATAGGAATCATTCTCGATATGATCTATCGCGGATGGTCCCGCCTTCACCTGCCAAACCGTTCGTCCCGTTAGAGGATCTGCGGCAACAAGCTGATTTTTCTCCTGATATAGAACATAAGGTTCGTCGGCATTCCGATTAAGCAATTGATATCCTGTCGTTAATTTCTTAGTCCATAACCGTTTACCGGTTGAACTATTAAGCACATGAATCCATCCATTACTGGAGCCTTCAGCCGCAGGGATATCTACAATAACTACATTTCGGGCAGCTTTGATGCCGTTCAACCATACCATATCGTCAGCTGTATTCTTCTTGTTTGTACTGTTATTCCGCTTATCTTGTACCTCAGGTTTATATTCCCATAGAAGCTTTCCGTCTTTCAGGTTGATATGGCGCAAACGATCCAGATATTGCTTGCGATCGGTGTCATAACTTGTATATAGTGTAACGGCATCCCGCTTGGTATTTAAAACCGCTTGAGCAGGACCATATCCGTTATGCACTCTCCAGAGCAATTTCCCTGTATGTCGATCCAGCGCGTAGAAGGAATCATCATAATGCATGCCGCTAAACCCGCCATCATCTCCCTTCATGAGGAGCACATCATCTGTACCCGCTTGTAAAAAAGTATAGTTCAGATCTCCCTGATTCACCCATTCCGGTTTCCAGGGCAGCGTTGGCGGGAGCGACTTTCCCACAGCAACTTGAGTGAAATAAGTAAACGTGCCCATACGCTCATCACTTCGGAGATCTGCCTCATTATCCTGACTCGCTGGCATACTCCAATGAATCTCGGTCAGCTTGCCGTTGTTATTAAAGGTTAACAATAAATGTGCATCATGCCGCTCATATCTCCAGGTCTGTCTAACTCGCATCGAATCACCTGGTTCATTCAGGTTTCTGGACTGCTCCTTCCAATCCGGCTCCCCTAACCACTTGGCAACCTGCTTGGTGGTCGTCGTTTGATCCAGTTTGGTATCTACCAGATGGCGGAGCATAGAGATAGATAACGATGGCTCACTTACAAACCATCCATCGGAGACAGGAGTTTGACCTGTAATATCCTTTTTCTTGATCCAGAGCATCACATGGTGATAACCTGTCCATTCCTTGCTCCAAATACGGGGAGCAATGGACACGCCGACCCACTCCTTCCACTCAGCCACGATGAGCGTCTTCTTCAATAGCGCCTGATCGGAAGGCCAAGTTATCGTACTGTCAGGAGTGAGGTACAATTTGCTATCCTTTTGAACAGTGAATGTATGAGGATCAGTTTGCGTTATGTTGTTACTCTGCTTAAGCGCATACCAGGCAGGAAGCCAGTAGCTATCTTGCTGCTGGTTCTTGACTTGCATCCACTCCCCCTGAACCCCAGTCAAAATATACTTTTCCTTCGGTATAGTGAGATATGTAATCTTCATCTGATCTACTGCAACGCGATTATCCTTCCGCCCATTGAAAAGAGGTAATCCCTCTCTGAGCGTTACTCGTTCTCCCTTTTTGTAGGGGATCTTGGCGGAAATTTGCTGCGCTGAAAGCAAGGTTGATGAACCAGGCAACTGTAAATCGTTAAAAATTGTATCGGAGACTTGAATTGGAGCTTTCGTGTCAGTTGTCTGTGTTGTTGAAACCTGAGCCTGTCTGCCCGACACATCCGTTTGGGGATCTGGCATCATACATCCTGTTAGCACTAGCACAGTTATTCCCGTTAAGGTAAAGCAGCGAGTATAACCCCATATGTTCTGATTAGGCTCCTTTTTCACACACATTCATCTCCCAATAGAAGTTATTTCCATATAAGACGCTCTGCCTTTCAAAAAGTTACCTGTTTCCCAAACGAATTTTGGAAAAAAACTATATTCTTTTCATTCCATTATATGCCCTAACTTAGTAGTTTAATATACAGGAATTAGGTTAATATCTTATGAATGTTCCATTAATATGCAACTTTTGGGATAACTGATCCGTCTAGTGACTTGAAAGGAGAATGATCATGAAAAACAACACACAATCACACAACGCACGATGGAAGCAGAAAAAATGGAAGATGCTGCTGGCCGCCTCCATTCTGACCGCAGGAGTAGCTCCTGCACTGTTCATGCCTACGGTGGCTGAAGCAGCCGCTACAACAAAACCTACGGCTTACATTAACAATACACCTGCAGAATACGATGTGATCATCCGCCAAGGTGTCACGTACATTGCCCTGACTGAACTGCAATTTCTCGGAGATTATACCTTCGGTTATGATAATAAGAGCAAACAAATCAGCATCAAAACAGGTAGTGACCAATACGTGCTGACACCCAATAGTAAAACGATGAAAAAGAATGGCCAGAATACCACCCTGTCCTCGGCTCCAATTCTGGTAAAAGGAAAAGCGATGCTGCCACTTCGTGCCATTGGTGAAACGTTTGGCGCACAAGTGCGCTGGAACCAGGCTGCCAAGGAAGCTTATATTTACACCACCAATGCTTCCGTAGTGAAGGATTACAACGGTTCCGATTTGACGGCAGCCCGTGAAGCAGCGTTGCAGCTGCCGCGGCTTTCAAGTTTCGGCCAACCACGCCTACAGGTGAAAAATCCGCTCGGGCCAGTAGATTCATC
The DNA here is from genome assembly GCF_019748695.1 of Paenibacillus cucumis (ex Kampfer et al. 2016). Classification (NCBI taxonomy): domain Bacteria; kingdom Bacillati; phylum Bacillota; class Bacilli; order Caryophanales; family Paenibacillaceae; genus Paenibacillus; species Paenibacillus cucumis (ex Kampfer et al. 2016). The sequence goes on from NZ_JACLIC010000024.1 coordinate 231,285, forward strand.
AACAGCTTATATTTTTGAACAAGGACAAAAAAACAGCTTCTTCATGATTGAGGATAACAATCTGGTCAGTTACTATACAATCACGAACGGAAATGCCATGCTGAAATGGCAGGCTAATCTGGGTAAACAAGCCGGAACGATTGGTGATTTGTTCTTTATTAAAACCAAGCCCGTTGCCGAAGCAGGAACCCGTCCTTCTGTCGCTGGTAAAACACTCGTATCCTTCAAGTACTCCCGCATGCTAGAGGAAACCGCCTATGACATGATGAACAAGAAAGGCTCACTTGAAAGCGGCTCTGCTACGCCAACCAAAGGCAAAGTTATCGTCGAAGTGCCAGGGGAGAAGTAGTTCGTTTGGAAGTAAAGATAGGTTGAATTAAGAGATGCTTTCACTAAAAATACGCAATAACCACAAAAAAACGGGATGAGATAGCAAAAGCTACTCTCATCCCGTTTTCGTTGTTGTTCAGTTACTACCTCGGCAGATGCCCGTTTACTCTACAGTAATAGTGTGTCACTATTTTGCACCTGCTTGCAACAAAATAGCTTCGATCTCCTTAAAGCCTTTTGCTCTGGCATGACGGAGGGGAGACACACCATCGCCATCAGCCAGATTAACATCAGCCCCATGTTGGATAAGCAATTCAATGGTCTCCTGTTGCCGTTCATTGCCATCGTTTAGAATGATCGCCTCCAACAATGCTGTCCATCCTAATTTATTCACATGGTTCACATCTACCGTGGTATTGGTCAGTAGCTCTCGCACCACGTCAACGTATCCATGCTCCGAAGCGGGGATGAGCGCCGTTCCTCCGTACCGGTTTGTGATAGCAGGGTCTGCCCCTGCCTGAATAGTAATCTTCAGAATATCCAAATACCCTTCGGCACCCGCATATAAAAACGGACTATTCAACATGTCATCCTGCTGGTTAACATCCGCACCTGCTTCAATCAGCTTTTGCACAGATGTTATATCCTGATTATATGTCGCAATCATCAGGGCCGTTCTACCGCTCTGATCTTGAGCCTGAACTTCTGCCCCCTGCTGAAGCAGCTTTTCGATACTCTTGGTATCTTTTGCTTCAACTGCACTGAATAACTGCTGATTTAGTGAAGCCACGTGACTTCCCTCCTTTAGGTTACTTTTTTCGTTAAGCATACAGCCTTGAACGAACAGCACACTGCTGATCAGAATAATCAGCATCAGGGATTTGTTCATAGGTCCTCCTTATTGCTGTACCACCGTTACCGATGATGCAACACTCCAATCGCCAACCGGGTTCAGCGTATAGATTGTGCCGGAGATCAGCTTTTCTCCATTCGCAAGTTCAAATACACCTGTTGCACCTTTCCGGCTTGAATATTTATACGTCGCTGTCAGGACATGCCCATCTGGTGCTGTCAGGCTAACACTCCGTCCAGAGAATAGTTCATCTCCCGGATCTTGGGCAAGTGTCACTTCAATGGCACTATCACTCGCGACTTTAGCGCTCTTAACGACTAATGCTTCGAATGATTTCGCAGTAAAGGAAGCATGCTCGATACTGGCCCATTCCGAAGTCACAGTGTAAGATACCCCTGGTTTCAGAATCTGGCCTTCTGGCAATCGGAATTTGGGTTCTTGTCTGCCATCAGTGGATTGCGTAAACGGAACATATTTGGCAATGATCGGCTCGCCATTTTCCGGCGTAATGGTAACTTGTCTTGCCTGCATGGACGAAATAATTTGATACGTTTTGCCGTCTGCCTGCTCCTGATCGTTAAGAATGAAAGCATTAGCCCCGCGACCAGCGCTGTATGCCGAAATAATATAACCGTAATCCACCACACCTTCTTCCTTCAAAGCTTCAATCTCAAACGTATCATTCGTGACCTGACGCACTTGAGTCATATTTACTTTAACGTCACTGCCTTTGAATGAACCAGCATCTTGTCCTTTATATGTAAGGCTGTAAGCTTCTCCAGCTTGTTGAACGGATGTCGGCACGATGTATGTAGCAACAGAGCCTGTTTTCAAACGTGGCATGTTGGTTAAGGTTAGCCCCCCGCTGAATGCAAAGTCTGTCCGGGATTTGGCAAACACTTCATCTTCTGCCGTAAGTGGCTTGTCGAAGGTGATCACAAGAGTCATGTTATTCAACGGTTTAATACTCTCAATGCGAGCTTGATCCGATGGGATAGCTTGATAAGCCTTTTGCAGCAACACTGCCGTTTCGCCCCGTGTTACAGAGCCGGTTTCTTCATAGAAAGCACTCATCCAATGGTGTACGGACTTCACATCCCGTTTTAATGCTTTAGATACGACCTCTTCCAGCTCCGCATCCGTTACCAGACTTTGAGGATGGAACTCTCCATCGACGGACTGCATGATCCCTGTCTCCACCGCCTTAATAGCATAAGGCGCATACCAAGCGTTCGCCTGAATATCCGTTAACGTTACTGCACTGTCTCCTGTCTTGCTCTGCAAATCAAATGTTCTATATATCAATGAAGCTAACTCTAAACTTATATGGTGAAACGATACCCCGCACCCCAGACCGTTTCGATGTATTCGGGATGTTTCGGATCACTCTCCAGTTTCCCGCGCAGCTTGCGAACATGCACTGTTACCGTTGCAATATCGCCATTCGATTCCATGCCCCAGATCCGTTCGAACAGATCGGATTTGCTGAATACGCGGTTCGGATGACTCGCCAAAAATACAAGCAGATCAAATTCTTTGGTGGTGATGCCCACCTCTTCTCCGTTCAAAAATACACGGCGTGATCCCTTGTCGATGTGAAGTCCGCGAATGTGGATCTCATCCTGTTCAGCAGGTTTGCTCTTGCCGAGCAATCTCTCGTACCGGGTCAGGTGAGCCTTGGCTCTTGCGACCAGTTCGCTTGGGCTGAACGGCTTCGTAATAAAATCGTCGACACCGAGATTAAACGTGCGGATTTTATCGATCTCCTCTTTTTTTGCGGAAACGACAAGGATGGGCACTTCCTTCTCCTCACGAATGAGCCTGCATAATTCGAAACCATCCATCCCGGGAAGCATCAAATCTACGATGACAAGTCGGTAATTCTCGTCCAAAGCACGGCGCAATCCTTCATCCCCGTTATGACACAGCTCTACCGTAAATCCATGGAGTTCGAAATAGTCCCGTTCCAGTTCGGCAATGGTCGTTTCATCCTCAATGATCAGAATATCAGTCATGGCTTTCTCCCCTTTCTTCCATGAGGCGTTTCAATTGAATATGGATACTGGTGCCTTCACCCAGCTTGCTTTCTGCCCAGATTAAACCACCATGTCCAGCTACAATCTGGTGGGCAATGGCCAGTCCAAGACCGCTTCCGCCCGTAGACGAGTTGCGTGAATGCTCGGCTCGGTAGAAACGCTCAAATATATGCGGCAGATCTTCCTCGGATATGCCTTTCCCATTATCCTGGAATATGATGGTATTCCACTCTTGATTCGTTTCAAGAGTAATACGGAGTCGTTTGTCATCATCATTCATATATTTCAGTGCATTATCAACAATGTTGACAACCGTGCGTTTCAGTTTATCCAGATCCACAGCAGACAGAACGGAGCCCGAAGTTCGGTTATGCCACTCGAGTCCTACTCCTTTGTCCTCCAGATCATATCGCAGTTCTTCAATGCTATCCTCCATAAAATCAACCAGATCCACTGGGCTGAACACAAACGGTTCCTGATTCAAGTCCAGTTTGGAGTACAAGAACAATTCATCCACCAGTTTATCCATGCTAACCGCTTTGGAATGAATAATGTTGACGTAAGTGTCCATCTTCTCCGGTGTGTTCGCTACCCCATCCCGAATGCCCTCGATATACCCTTTAATATTAGTAATCGGCGTGCGAAGATCATGCGAAATGTTGGAGATCAACTCTCTGCGGTTAATCTCATCTTGCTGTCGCAACTCATTGGATCGTTGCAACTGATTCCGCATACTTTCAAATGCCTCACTAAGCTGTCCCACTTCGTCATTGGAGGAAGGTTCAAGCTTGAAAGACAAATTACCGTTTTTGATCTGTTCGGCCGAACTTCGTAACTGATGCAACGGTTGAATGAAACTACGTGTAATCCAGCGGAACAGAAGAAGGTTAGCGATGATCAGGACACCAATCAACAGGAGAGACATCACAGGCAACAGCTTGCGTGTCAGTTCTGCAAACGGACTTCTCTCCCGGATGACAAAGATACTGCCTCGTTCTCCATCTGAATACTGAAAATCAAACTTGGCATACGCGTAGAAGCGCTCACCGATGTTAAACGTACTTCGAATCTGGTTGTTGTTCAGATCATAGGCGGGCAGTGCCTGTCCCAATCCGGGTTGATGGAATGTCCGCGATTCAAAGATCGGACTGTCCTCACGCCTCACGTAGAGCCCGGATTTCTCGGCTCGAAGTTTCATATCGTATTCCCGAAGCAATACCTTGTCCTGCAGCTCGTCCGGATCACTTTTCGCTGTAAACTTCATCTCTTGAAAGATCGTCTCTCCCTGTTCCGTCAGTGGATTGATCTGATAATGGACTTTGTATATATCTCGGAAACTTTGCAAATCCCCTGTTGCCGCAATCGTATAGAGACTTGCTGTAAGCAATATAAACAGGAGACTGATAACAAGCATGCCTGTAAACGAAAGCAACATTTTGATGCGAATTGACATAAATATCCCCTCTTAACCATGCGATTGGTACAGTTAGTGCACATGTTATCACAAGAAGCTTCATATTGCCCATATGCAAATCAATTTGGCTAAATGTTGTCGTATGGCTATGAGCATAAAAAACAGGGTGAAGCAGCATTTGCTCTGCTCCACCCTGTATGGTGCATATGGCTTAGTTATATAAGCAACATGCTTATTCAAACGATTAATGGATAGATTATTCAATGGTTAGATTAGTGATCCTTACTGCACTGTTCGACAGATAAATTTGGTACACTGATCCAGTCTACCTGGTTTTGATAACTAAGCTCCGCACAATTTAATACTGCGTATTACCGGACTGGCTCGTTTTACCCGAAGCAAATCCTTTGAAAAGTGTTGGCACTTTGGAATAACGTGTATTCGTAATTCGCCCTTGTGTACTGTTGCTATCTGTACGCATAATGGAATCTTTGACATTGGATATGTTGGAATTATCAAGCGTCATATTAACTGCATAGGATGTTCCTCCATTTTGCCGAACCAGCTTACCGATATCATCTGCTCTGAAATTTTTGATATTAATCGTACCCGAAGCATTCATCTGGAACACTTTATCATAAGCCTTGTATGCCGCACCGCCTGTAATGTTCACCGTTCCTGACGATTTCAATGTCAACGCGTCCTCGCCCACATCCTGCCATACTACATTCGAAATATTACAGTTACCATAACAATGTACACCGTCTGCCGCTGGCGCACCAATGATGACATTTTTCAGTGTAGCACCTGCTTCCAGCCGGAAGACCGGCTTCTGATTCTCTGCTTGAGAACCGTCACCCAAGGTGGATGGATTAGCCACAAAGGTTTTCCCCTGTCCATCATACGTCGTGCCCTTAGGTACAACAATCGTTGAATTTACAACCGTTGGCGCAGCAGCTGCGGGCATAACACCAAATATGGAAGCGACCAGACCGGCGGACAACAACAGCGTTAACATTTTTTTCATCAAGAACATCCTCCCTTAATATAAGTGAATTTGTCTCCAAGCACGCTAGCTTGTCTGACAGAACCGCAGAAGTAGATCACTGCTCGGAACCTGTCCTAATCCTACAAAAAAAGGGAGATTACAGGAATAATCTTAAGATCACATTTACATTTTTTAGCATTCCTTCTGCATTGTTCGCATATATACATTCTGTTTTTACATTGATATGTACCGATATCAACTTCAAATATGCCGTCTTTATTGTCTGGATATCATCGTTAACCTAAAAAGAACCCCCTGTTTTTAAAATAACAGGGAGTTCTCTAAATATACTTCGTCTAACCAAAGATTATCCTATTCCTCTGCTCCATCTGTTCCTTGAGAAGAAGAATCTGGTGTTAACGTATAAAGCGGGTTAACATTAGTAAATTGATTCACAGTTTCATAAGTCACTGTACCGTTTTCAGCAACAATCATTTTCAGAACGATCCAGTACAATTCATTTCCGCTTCCTTCTTCAACCGTGTAGGTTGCACTTGGCGTTGGGACAGCTCCGTGGAATACATCAATTTTAGCACCAGACATCTTGATTGTACTTGTGCCTGAATAATGATGTACGTAGAAGGTATATGTTCCCGGAAGCAATTGGCGAATCGTCGTCGTCTCTGGTCCATAAGATGTAGTATCATCTAGATCCAGATCTACCATCAGTTCTTCATCATAATAATAACGTTTATCCACGTAGTAGGTATGGAACACTCCTCCATCACCTGCTGGGCCGATAAGATGTGAATCCAGATCTGCTGGATCTTTACCCCAGGTTAATACAAAACGTGTTTCATTAGCTGCCGGAATCTCAATCGCTGTTTGATTTTCATTTTGGTTTTTTACATTAACAGCCGATACACCAATAAGATATGTTCTAATGTACTTTGTATCTCCGCCTCCAAGCTCACCTGTATAGATGCCCGGTTGCAGATTAATGTAATAATCACCATAAGTGTCTGTCGTTACTGTACCAACAATATCACCCGTTTTGTTATCCAGACCTTTTCTAAAAGAAATCTGCAAATTGGCTACTGGTGCTCCAGCGACATCTTTAATATGTCCACCGAATCCTGTAAGTTTTACAGAAGCACTTTGGCTTCCTGCAAAATGAGTCTTTTCCGTATTGGAATCAACTGTAATGTACAATGTGGAACCGTAACTATCGATAGGGCTAAATGTAAATTCCCCATTGTGATACTGTAAATTATTCAATTCCCGCTCTTGACCGTTATAGTATGCATGTACCACAAAGTCTTCAGCAGTCAGTCCAGATGCATCCAGTCCATTGGTAAATGTCAGTTTAGCACTTCCATTTGTAACCTGAATCCCTTCAAGTCTTGGGTGTGTCAATTCATTATATACTGCAACAGTCACTGGAACTTGAATTTGATATTCTCCGTATTTAGCCTTCACAACGGTTGTACCGTTAGCTACAGCTTGAATTTTACCAGAGTTTACAGTGACAATGCTGTTATCTTCCACTTCCCAGTTTGCAAGAGAGGTAACATCTTTGTTCGCTGAGCCAGCTACACCTGTAAGTACAATTTGTTTCGTTGCATTTACAGCTGAAAGATCACTAATTTCAGGTAAGTATACCAAACTAGTCACTGTAGGATCTGCTTCAATTCTTGGATGCTGTTGCAACCCGCTAAAGTCACTTCCCTCTACATTGACTTGTGCAGAAGTTAACGCACCCGCTCCAGAGAATTGCACAATAGCGTCCAGTATTGCGCGATTTACGGTTGCACCTTGATTGATTTTGAAAACCGTATTCAGTGCTTGTTGGAACACCTCGAGATTCCCGATGCTGGAGTTGTCTCCAAACTCTACTGAAATCTGCTCTGCATGAACCATAATAGAGTCAAACGTTCCGTTCAACACTACCGCAGCATTATGTGGAATAGAGTCTGTCAATTCAATTGGACCAACATCACCTGTGGAATCATTCTTTACGATGGCTCCAGACTTGATCTCAATCTGTTGTACATCACTCGCACCTTCCAGAACCAAACGAACACTTCCATCTGCCTTATCCACAATTACAGTCGCAAGAACAGAGTTCAGTGCATGGATACTGTTAGGTCCTCCACCTTTGATGCTAGTTGTTCCTGTAACAGTAACGTGATCAAGTGTAACATCTCCATTAGCTACAGATTCAAGAACTTGAAGGTTACCATTGATCTTAGTGTCTTTCAGAATTACACCTTGAGAACCAATCGTGACATTACCAGTTACGTTACCCAAAGTGTATGTGCCTGGAGAAGTAAGGTTTTTGCTGGAAGTTTGTTGACCTCCTCCATTATTTCCACCTGTGTTGTTATTATTTCCATTATCCCCGGTAGAGCTATTGTTGCTACTGTTACCTTTATTGCTGTTTTCAGAAGGCTTCGTTGTTTCTGGTTTTGTGGGGTTAGAGTTGTTTGTATCTTCGTCTGTCTTCGCAGGAATCATAATATTATCATATGTAGACTTATTCATGACAAACTCATAAGCAAGTCTTGCTAATGCTTGTCGATCCGCTACACCCGTTGGATTAAACGTTGTTGTTCCGTCTTTCCGAACAATACCTTTAATAAATCCGGATTGATATGCGAGTGACACAGAATCCTTCGCCCAGTCTGATACTTTATCCAAATCAGCGAGCTGTGGCTTTGTTGTTTGAGTTGGTGCGTTCTTTGTTTCCCAGCCGAATGCTCTTACGAAAAATACAGCCAGTTCCTCTCTCGTAACTTTTTTATCTGGAGAAAACGTATCCTTCGAGGTTCCTTGGGCAATACCAGATTGAACGAGTGCAGATACATAGCCAGAATACCATTTGGATTGCTCCACATCTTTAAAGGAACTAGCTACAGTAGAGTCAGGCTTTAATTGAAGCGCACCCACCATAATCTTTGCCAATTGAGCACGTGTTACTGAATCTGAGGGTTTAAATGTTCCATCCGCAAATCCAGCTAAAATACCTTTTTCAATTAACTTCGTAATTTCTGTTTTGGCATAGGAGTGTTCAACATCCTTAAATGACGTTACAGATGATGGGGCCACTTCCGCCGAGGCTAGCAATTGCATAGAAAACATAGAGGCAATCAATGATGTAGAGAGTACTGCTGACAACTTTCGATTAAACTTTTTCCATTTTAAATTCAAAACTCGACACACTCCTCTTAAACGTCCGTTATTAACACAAAAGTGTAACTTTTGAACTACTCCCCCTTTTATGATCAGTAGGATAATAATACCATGTATATTTATAAAAACAAGATTAATAGACTATCATTTTACATAATAGTTGAAATCATGAATCAAATGGTGCCTATTCTTTCCTAATAATAAATAAAAAAATGTGCTACTCGGAATATTACCGAATAACACACTTGAGTTATCTGTCGTATGATTTTAGGCTCCTGCTCCAAAGCGCTGCCGGTATCCGCATTTGCGGCAAAGTTCTTCTACAGCTTCCCGTTTGGAAAAACCGTATACCAGATTGTTCGCACGCTCTCCATCCACAATATCGGAAAAAGACTTTTCATGGATGTTTCCAAGGTTGATGACACCTTCTCCATCCAAACAGCATGGAACCACGGTTCCATCAACCAGCACAGCTGCCTGACTGCGTAATGCATGACAAAAACCTTTGCCATCATCTTCAGGTGCATCGAGGCTTGGCCATTGGAATTCATGGTCCTGATTCAGGTATACGTTGGGTGCAATTTTCACGCCACTACCCGCAACCACCTTTTCTTCAATACGGAAGTCCAGATTGAATTCCTTTTCCAGCACCTCAAGCGTCTCCCGATTGCGATTCATCTGAGCATTGGTGAAGTTATCCTGAGTCAGATTCCATAGTCTGAACGAGACAATGACGTTATGTTTCACCGCTTCACGAACAAAAGACAAGATGTTATGCAAATATCCGTCACGATCCGTAGAACCTTCATGGCCGTCAAAGCTGTGCAGCGAGAAATTCATCTGTCTCAGTGCAGGTTTGCCCAATAATTTATGCTGTGTCTTTGGCAGTAGCGTACCGTTGGTCGTAATGTTCACTTTAAATCCCTTGGCATGAGCCATATCCAGCAACAGGTCAATTTTGGGATGAAGCAGCGGTTCCCCTTTGACGTGCAGGTAAATATGTTTTGTGTGTGGTTTGATCTGATCCAATATATTATTAAAGACTTCAGGGTCGATGAATCCTTTGGCTCGCTTCGTTTGTGGACAAAAGCTGCATGCCAGATTACAGATACTCGTAATTTCAATATATACTTTCTTGAACGTTTTCAACTCAGGGTCCCCATTCTGCCGGGAGGAACAACGGTCCTGCCCTCATTCGTAGTACGGCCATATGAGCCAATCCCCATTATATCGGGTTCACGAGCTAAGGTAAATCAGAATAGCGGATCAGTAACAAAGTCCAGTGTATTTTTCATCCCCATTTCAAGGCTTAAATCCTCGCCCTATTTACATTAAGTCAAGATGGATATATGCTGAGTACATAACTGCATATCTTGTACATTTGCACTGGGGGAGCCTTGCGGCTGAGACGAATACGACGATTCGGACCCTTTGAACCTGATCTGGATTATACCAGCGGAGGGAAGTGGAGCGGCTTTTATTGGCAGTAGGGGATCTCTATCCTAGATGGGGATCAACTTCAGTTCAAACGTATAGCTCTGCTCATTTCTCCGGAAATGGGTGGGGCTTTTTTGTATTTCAGCCAGTCGTCTCGCTCATAACCATATCCATCATTTGAAAATAAGGAGGTCATTTGGATGTCTTATCTTGAACGTGTACGTTCACTCAATCCTTTGGTTCATAATATTACCAACCTTGTGGTTGCCCCTTTTACCGCAAATGGTCTGCTTGCCCTCGGAGCCTCTCCGTTTATGGCCTATGCTCATGAAGAAGTCGCTGACGTCGCTCGAATGGCTGGCGCGGTGGTTCTGAACATCGGCACATTGGATGAAAAGGTCGTTCAAGCGATACGTCTAGCCGGACAATCAGCCAATGCACATCATGTGCCTGTTGTCCTTGATCCTGTTGGTGCAGGAGCCACGACATATCGCACCGATACGGTACAGATGCTGGTTCGTGAGCTTCGTCTTACCGTATTAAGAGGCAATGTCGCCGAAGTGGCTCATGTCATTGGTGTGCCATGGAATATCAAAGGTGTGGATGCGGGAGTTGGCGAAGGAGACCGGATTGACATTGCCGAGCGGGCAGCGCAACAGCTTGACTGTATTGTCGTTATTACGGGCCAGTACGACATTATTACAGACGGATATCATACTTTCCTCACAAGCAACGGACATGCATTGCTCACCCAAGTTACCGGGGCAGGCTGTCTTCTCAGCTCAGTCATTGGTGCTTTTGCTGCGATTGCCGAGCCGGGGCGCGACATGCTGAACAGCGTGGTGGAAGCCGTCTCAACCTACGGTATAGCTGCCGAACAGGCCGCAGCACGAACGGCTCATCAAGGGCCGGGCAGCTTCCAGATTGAATTGTTAAATCAACTGGCGCAGGTGACACCTTCGCTGTTCTCCGAGCATGCACAAATCCGTCAGATTCGTGGAGGTGTGTGATGAATATTGCTCAAGCGTTAACGATTGCCGGGTCTGATAACGGCGGCGGTGCAGGAATTCAGGCGGATCTCAAAACCTTTCAGGAACTTGGTGTATACGGCATGACGGTCATTACTGCAATCGCCGCTCAGAACACTACAGGGGTTCAAGGCGTGTTTCCGATTGATTACGACGGCATTGCCCAGCAACTTGATTCAACGGGAGTCGACTTTCAGCCGCGTGCCCTCAAGACAGGTATGCTGTATAGTGCCGAGATTATTCGTCTTGTTGCGGCAAAATGTCAGCAATACGACTGGTCAAATCTGGTTATTGATCCCGTGATGGTTGCCAAAGGAGGTGCACCTCTGCTCCAGCAGGAGGCTGTGCAATCACTTGTGGAAGATCTGCTGCCTCTTGCTTTGGTTATCACACCTAACATTCCGGAAGCCGAACTACTTATCGGGAGTTCGATTCGGAACCTGAGTGAGCGCGAGGAAGCCGCAAAGCAATTGGTGCAGATGGGTTCAACATATGCCTTGATTAAAGGAGGACATGATACGGGAAGCGGTACGGTTATCGATGTCCTGTATGACGGGCATTCCTTTCATTATTTGGAGAACCTTCGTGTTATGACACGTCATACCCATGGAACCGGCTGCACGTTCTCTGCTGCCATTACGGCGGAACTGGCGAAGGGTGCCCCTATTCTGGCTGCCGTTACGACCGCGCGAGCATTCATTCAGGCAGCCATTGAAGATGAGCTGGGATTCGGGACCGGGCACGGGCCAACGAATCACTTTGCGTACCAGCACAGACAGCGGGGTGAACGCTGATGCGCAGATGGGATGCGGAAGCGGTCCGCCGCGCGCTACAGTTGTATTTGGTGATGGGTAGCGTCAATACGACGCGAGACCCGGTGGAGGTGCTCCGCCAGGCGATCACTGGCGGCATCACGCTGTTCCAGTTCCGAGAGAAGGGAACTGGTGCCCTGGCAGGCGAAGCCCGCAGAACGCTTGCGCTGCGGCTTCGTGAGGTGTGCGGCCAGCACGGGATACCGTTCATCGTGAACGATGATGTGGAGCTGGCTGTGGCGGTGGAGGCCGACGGTGTACACGTCGGCCAAGACGATGCGGACGCGGCGCTGGTACGCGCCCGCATCGGAGATGGGCGGATGCTTGGCGTATCCGCCCACTCCGCCCTTGAAGCCCGCCGTGCCGTGCAGGCGGGCGCAGACTATCTTGGCGTCGGGCCGATGTACCCGACGCGCTCCAAAGCGGATGCCCACGCTGTGCTGGGCCCCGCCGGGGTTGCGGAACTGCGCGCCGCAGGCATCGCAGTTCCGGTGGTCGGTATCGGCGGCATTACGCCCGATACCGCGGCCGCCGTGATGGCGGCTGGAGCCGACGGCGTAGCCGTCATCTCCGCCATCGCGGGCGCGGCCGATGTGCACGCAGCGACTGCACAGCTCGCTGCGATCACCCGCAGGGAGCAGGCGTAGCCATGCTCCCTGCCCCATTATGCAAAGGTTGCAGCCACTCGGTCTTCAGCCTCTGCATTCTTGTTTTATTCTTCGCCTCCTTTGCCTCGTTCTGCAACCTATACATCTTTTATCCTTATCCTTCCGCAAACTGGTCATCCTCTAGCGCCACATACCTCCTTCTGCATCCTTTAAATCCTTTCGCCTTTCTCACCTTCTTCCCACCTTGCATCACGCACATATCGATCTCATCCCCCTCCCTTCCATCCCAAACATATTTAATATATAAATCATTCCTACTATAAAGCTTCACATTTACAAATCATTATCTTTTAATTACTATGAATATAAAAACATCTCCGAAAAATCACCTATAGAATAAAAGGAAGTGAGTTTATGGATCAGATCGATAGAAACATCCTGTTTCATATGGAAAACCAAGCCAGATTGTCCATGACCGAATTAGGAAAATTGGTGGGGCTTTCACAGCCAGCCGTCACGGAACGTGTAAAACGACTGGAGGAAAGTGGTGTTATTGAAGGGTATCGCACCATCATTAATCCGCAAAAATTAGGAAAACAGAGTACATCCTATCTACTATTTCAGACTAGAGAATGCACTGCTTTCCTTGATTTCTGCCGTATGTCGCCCGAAGTTGTAGAATGTTATCGCGTCAGTGGAGAACATAATTATTTATTGAAAGTCATGACAGATTCTATTGCAGACTTAGAGGCATTCGGAAATCAATGTGACAAATACGGAACCTATACTACACTTATCGCAATGTCCTCGCCTATTGCATCCAAAAACCTAATTGATGAACCCCAGTTCCTGATCTCAAAGGAATCCTAACCATTCATCTTTTCTATTTTAGATATCACCATTTCAAGGTGAACTAGGAAATCCGTGTTTTTTAGAGCACAACGTGATGAGAAGAGCGATAAACAACAATATCACCAAGGAACCCGGCAGGAATCTAGCTCCGCTCCAATGAAGCAGGATAGCACCAACCATACCTCCCGCACCGATCCCTAGATTCCATGCGTTACCAACATCGATTGGGCGATATCGGCACTGCGGCCTCCTGCATGTGCAATAGCTGTTTGGAGTAACGTTGCCGCTCCGCCAAAGGTCAATCCCCATGCAATCACCCCTATAATGATAACAGCCGGCTGATTGCTCCAGATTGCCATCGCCGCTGAGGCAAAAGCAAATATCGCAACACTTAATAGCACCAGTATCCTTAAGTAGCGATCAATCAGCAGTCCAATAATCCAAATACCCACCACTGAAGTTACGCCAAATAGGAGTAAAATCAGATCAACTCTATCGGCCAGTGCTGTATTTGCCAGAAAAGGAGAAATGTAAGTATACAAAATATTATGAGCTAACACCCAGACAAGCACCACAAATAAAATAGGCCGGATTCCAGGAAGAAACAGGATTTTATGCAGTGAGAGTTGATTCTGCTTGACCTCGCCTTCATAATCTGGAACTTTCCAGAACACCCATACGATAAGCGCGAGCGTCAATATAGATATCGTTCCAAAGATTAAACGCCAGCCTACATACGTTCCAAAAAAAGTACCGATCGGAACACCAAGCGCTAATGCCAAAGGTGTACCTGCCATAGCAACGGCTATGGCTTTTCCTTTTAATGACTCGGGCACCATGCGACGTGCATATCCAGCGGTCATTCCCCATAGCACTCCCGCTGCTACTCCTGCACAAAAACGTGCAATTAACGTTATAACATATACCGAAGATAAGGCAGTCACCGTATTAAATAGGAGAAAGCCTATAATACATAGCAGCAAAAGAGGTCTACGTCTCCACCCGCGAGTTGCCACGGTCAGTGGAATTGCCGCTGCCAGAGAGCCTGCAGCATACAACGTAACAAGTTGTCCGGCTTTTGCCTGCGTTATGCCAAGACCCATGGCAATCTGAGGGAGTAGTCCAGCAGGCAGGCTTTCAGTAAGTATGCAGATAAATCCTGCCATAGCTAACGCCAGTAGAGCCGCCCATGGAAGACTTTGTTTTTGGACATATGTATCATCTTTAATAGAATACATCTCGTTTGAAATCACAATGAAAGCCCCTTTATTCTGTATTTTGGATAGCTCGAATACTCACTTGCTATCTTTATTAAGCTTACAGAAATAAGCAGAGGTTTTGCATAAAGCATTAAAGGTACTTACGCTTGTTAACGAAGAAAAACCTTATTTTTCACAAGCTTTGCTTTGAATTCCTATGATCCTAATTTTCAACCCATGAATAGAGAAGTGGCCGGCCTAATAATGCAAATATTGCTCACCTTGCCTGCCTCCCTCCTCCCCCACATAATTCATGTTGACTCTCACGTAACGTGACATTGTACAATTCATGGTGTAAGGAGGTTTCACCCATGGCCATGAAAGTAAAAGAAGTCTCCGAACTTGCTTCGATCAGTGTGCGCACACTGCATCACTATGACGAGATCGGGCTGCTTGTTCCAGATCAGGTCACTGATGCCGGATATCGAATGTATTCGGATGCCGATCTGGAACGACTTCAGCAGATTTTATTTTTCAAAGAACTCGGTTTCTCGCTGAAAGAAATCAAAACGATTTTAGATGATCCCGCCTTTGATGCGGAGGAAGCACTGCATATGCATAAGCTCATTTTGCTGGAGAAACGCCAGCGTCTGGATCAAATGATTGCCACCATCGACAAAACCGTATTATATCGAAGAGGAGAGGTTGAAATGACCCCTAAAGAACAATTTCAGGGCTTTGATTTTACTCAAAATCCGTACGAACAGGAAGCACGTGAGCGCTGGGGTGACAACGCCGTCAACGAGGCAAACCAGAAATTAAATACCCGGCCTGCCGACAAACAAAAAGAACTGTTTAATCAGATGAATGATATCTTCAGACAATTGGCAGCCATTCGCCACACTGCACCCGAATCTGCCGAAGCACAGGGCGAGATTAAACAATGGTACATTTACCTGAATGAGATCGGGAACTATTCCCCAGAAGCCTTCAAAGGACTTGGTCAGATGTACGCAGACGATGAACGCTTCACTAAAAATATCGATCAGTTTGGTGAGGGACTGGCACAATTCATGTGTCATGCAATGGCTGTATTTGCCGATCAGAATCAATAACATCAAAAAGGACGTAACCCCTGAGGCGTTACGTCCTTTTTGATAATCTCTACCGATCCCTCGATCGAAATCCCGGCCGCAATGTGAACCATCCTGATGTTGATGTCCACTCCGAGAACTTCATGTTTTGCTTACGCTCTTGGTGCTTGATCCGAGGTCGATGCTTCTGATGCCATGCTTGTTTTCGCCATCCGGCCTGGAATTTGCCAAGCAGATACAATCGCCAAAACGATGAACAACCAGTCTGTAGGCTCGCTAAAGTATTCTTGAATTGTTTCTGCAAACGCACTAATCATTTCTCCGTCAAATACCAGAGTCAACATGCTCACATCGGTAAATAATTCAGATGTAAAATAAACCACCGTCAAGTATTTACCAAGCAAGATACCCACCATCGCGAAAACAACAGCAATAATCTTGTGCACCGTTGCGATTTTTTTGTTTGAGAACAACACGACAGCGTACCCGCAAAGCACGCCAACCAGTATCGCAATAAGTCCAACCTCATACTCCGTCATAGCTGCGATCGCAGCCCACACCACACCTCCCAGTATGGCAGCAATCAAACCACCGATAATCGGCACTCCAATCTTTACTCCTTGCTTTTCTTCCACGATGTCTTTCCCTCCTGAGTCATGCTTATACTATATTTCCAGAATTCACCTTTCTTATAAAACCACAAAAAGCTTCAAATTTCAACATTTTTCTGTATTTTAATAGCTATATACATACATATTCCAATAAAGCTTGATCAACTAAATCCTTTTTTTAGATTAACTTATATAAAAAACAAAAAAAGACACCCCTTCTACAGCCCGTATCACTGTAAAAGAGGATGTCTATTTTCCCCTAATCCTTGTCCTATATAGGATAAATATATTTAAATTATACCTGCGTTTCTTTGGAAGGCTTAATAACAGCTGCAATCTGCTCCAGAATAGCATCGACTGAAGCCGAATCATGCACATCATATTCATCAATGTTCAAGCGCAGTACTGGGCAAGCTGTAAACCGGTTAATCCATACGGAATAGCGCTCATGCATGTGCTCCCAATACGAGCGATCTGTCTGAATCTCCATTTCACGACCACGTTCGTTAATCCGGTTCAGAATCGATGGCAAACTGCCTTCCAGATAGATCAGAACATCCGGGTGTGGAAAATAAGGCGTCATGACCATCGCTTCAAACAAGCTACTATACGTCTCAAAGTCGGTAGCAGACATCGTGCCCTGATCGGCATGCATTTGTGCAAAGATGCCCGTATCCTCATAGATGGAGCGATCCTGTACAAAACCACCGCCCAATTCAAAAATCTTTTTCTGTTCTTTAAAACGTTCAGCGAGGAAATAAATCTGCAGATGAAAACTCCAGCGTTCAAAGTCATGGTAAAACTTTTCCAAATACGGATTATGATCAACCTGCTCAAGCGACGTTTTGAAATTCAATCGATCTGCAAGTGCCGCCGTCAGTGTGGATTTCCCCACCCCTACCGTTCCTGCTACTGTAATTAATGCATTCGCTGGAATGCCATAGTTATTCATATGATAAGCTCCTTTACTTGATTAACAATCTGTCTGAAGTCCTCAGGATGTTCCACAAAGTCAAGTTGCTCTGCATCAATCTTGAGAATGACTGGCGGATTCGTTCCATTGGCCAAATACTCCATCCCTGTTTTGTAGTCGGCAATTAACTGCTCCATATACGCAGGGTCCATGTCCTGCTCAAAGGAACGCCCGCGCTTATTAATCCGGTACATCAATGTATCCAGCTCAGCTTCAATGTAGAGCACCAGATTGGGTTTGGGCAGGTCATCCGTTAACAGATGATAGATTTGGCGGTATTTATCCCGCTTCGTTCCTTTTAAGGTACGTTCAGCGAAGATCAAATTTTTATAAATATGATAATCCGAAACGACTGGGCTGTTCTGTTTAATAAATTGTGCTCCGGTATCTTCTAGTTGCTTAAATCGGTTACACAGAAAAAACATTTCGAGTTGGAAGCTCCACTCGTCGATATCTTGATAAAAGGAGGCCAAAAATGGATTCTCCTCGACAATTTCTTTAACCAATGGGAGATTCAATTCTTGGGAAAGCATCGTAGCTAACGTTGTTTTCCCCGCTCCAATCGGACCTTCAACAGCTATAAACGGGGCTGATTTCATGGTGTTACGGTTCCTCCTCGTAATTATGCGTGTTCCGTTTCTATATAGACCTCACCTATTGTATCACAGCTTGGCACAATGGAAAGACAGTATTTTATGTATAAAACAAGTCAAAATAAGGGTGTTTCGTCAGACTTGTATCATATCATAACTGAAACTGCTTTTTCACTTAGCTTAGGTTTAATCGTTCACACAAAAAAACACACCTGATTTTCATCAAGTGTGTCTTTGC